>JACZYS010000048.1:0-13059 GCA_022570975.1 Candidatus Zixiibacteriota bacterium
GCCCATGTATAGTCTCCCTGTGCCTAGCGACTAGTGGGGTTGTTTGTTTGCCTGACTCCACCCGGGATTAGGCGGTGATCAGATCGATCAGCGAGCCATGCGCATTGCAGCGGTCGGATGCGAGTTGACACCACGTAACAATCTGGAAGTTCCGCTTGTCACCCGAGCTTGCGAGCTCGATGACGCGCGCCATTAGCGCTGGAGTCGCGGCCAGCCCAGCTTGCTCCTGTGGAGTACCTGCGATCGGAATCATTCCGACTGCGCGGCCTTTGACCGGAACGCTCGGCGGCAGATTGTAGATGCCGATATGATCCGTGTTCAAGAATCCGATCTTGTCATTCGGATGGTCCTTGTCTTTGAACATCGGGATCCCGTTGACTTCGAGGGCCTGCCAACCGCCATCGAGCTTGATTTGCTCGCCACGGATGTACACGTCCTGTAGGTAGCGCTTTTCGGGGGCCACCAGATTTGCGTAGGCCCGCCACTGACGCGGCGACGTGATGAGCAAGTCGGGGATCAAACCCGAGGCGATGTAGATATCCTCCAACGTCTCCTCGAGTAGATCGATGGTGAGTGCGCGCGGGACTCCGCCGTTGGCGTTCTCGTTGGACGCCCAGGACGTATTCACAGCACGGTCAATGGTGGCATAGGTGCCGGTGGTATCGAGCGGCCCGGACGGGTTGTACAGACCGTTGATCAACGTCCCGGTGCCAGCCCCAAGCATCAACTCGGAGTTGAGAATCTTCGCCGTGCGATCGGCCGCGTCGGTCAACTTCTTCAGGAACAGGTTGGCCAGTTCGGTCCGACTGGACACACTGGCAGACTCGGCAAGCGCGGTAACGGCGAACGCATCGCCGTAGATGGCCCATGCAAGAATGGCTGGCACTTCGCTGTCGTTGTTGAAGACAGTGACATCCTCGCCATCGGCGAAATTCTGGCCGGTCGCAGTGCCGAAGGTGGCGTCAAAGGCCACGTTCTTGCCGATGCCCATCATCTTCATGAGCAGATTGAGCAGGACCGCTGAACGGTTCTCCTGTCGGGCAGCTCTTGTTAATCTTTTTTCTTTGACAGAGGCACCAAATTCAGAGGTTAAGTTAAACATATGTAAAGCTCCCAGGTCCCGGTCAACCACAACGTAATCAAAAGAGAGCATATTGTAGTTGAGTCCCAGTCCATAGGAAAGATTGTTATGGTTTAGTCCGCCTCTGATAAAGAGAAGGTTTTGAAACTGATATTCAATACCAAGAGATAAGGTTGGATCCATAAAATCTGTCTTGGAAAAAGCAGCCGAGACTAAAGCCGAGTGCTCCGACTGCTGAGTTGGCAGGAAAGTAGCAGAAAGACCAAAGTCAATCCGGTATGGATATTTCACAACTTCATCAGCCAGTCTTATTCCAGGTCTAATTAAATTCTGTCCGTTAATTACCACTGCAAGGTCTTTGAATTTCCAGAAATTTATATCCCAGTTTCTTCCCACAGAAAGATTTATTCCCGGAGACGATGTTGAGACATAATTGTCTATAGAGTGATGTTCAAACATGATCGCCAGACCAAAGTCGTAGCTTACAAAACTTCGCCCATAAGCAAGATAAACACCAAGCCTGTTGTCAGAGAATTCTCCCAGACGAAGATTGTTGACATCTCTTTTTTCTATACCATCAACACCGAGTCGGAATATCCCAATTCCAAATGTGCCAAAATCTATTGTCGGATATACCGCTCCCAGATACTGGTATGAGACATCACTGGCAAAAAGCCTGCTGTGAAAGCCGCCCAAACTGAATCTATCCGCATGAACCAGTGAAGATGCATTCCAGAATGGTGCTGTCCAGTTGCTGCTTCTGGCAATGTTTGCTCCGCCAAGGGCAATATCTCTGGCACCTGCTCCCAATGAAAACGGTGACTCTGTTCCGGCACCATCAGATGCAGCAGAATGCTGGGCAAAAAACAGTAACCATATAATTGGCAACAGCAATTTTTTCACCTGACCACCGCAATCTTTCTGTTAAAACTCTCAATTTTACCTGAGAGATAACGAGCTGTTATTCGGCAGTAATAAGTTCCCGGGTGCACTGTCTGCCCTGAACTGTTTATTGCATTCCATCGGTCGCTCTTATGAACTCCCGCGGCTCTGAAGGAATTATTGACCAGCGAGAGAACTTTTTCACCGGTTATTGTAAATAACTCGATATCAATATTTGCATCTTCATCAAGAACAAATCCAATAACCGTACTTCCCCCGTTAGGATTAAAGGGGTTAGGGAAATTTGTGTAAGAATTCTCAAGTCCCAGACTTGTAACCGAAAGCTCTGCTGACAAAAACGGATAAGTATAATTGCCGGCCAAAACAAATATACTGTTAAGCAGGTTTTTGTCATACAGATCAATAAAGCTGGAATCTGCAAACTCAAGAAAATAATTCCCTTCTTTGGCATTATTCTTCATCTTTGCTTTAAGCTCAATAGATTCTGAGGCACCTAATGAAATCGGATACCCCAGGGGAATTATCAACTTGACCGAGTCACCGGATAAGATGGAGTCCACCGCGACTAAATTGTTGTCCAAATACAAACTGACCGTTTCAAAAACCAGAGCTGAATTAACAGCAACCACAGTTGTGGCCGTTCTTTCTTTCATACCGGCGATGATAGAATTTATGACAACATCTCCAACCGGACTTGCACCCTGATAAGAAATTTCTCCGGTCAATACTATGACATCGCTTTCGCCGCCATAAGTGATTTCCACAGTGGATGAATTGTTATTATAAAGTGGCCGGCCGGCCGGCAGAAAAATGGAAGTGGCTAAAGTGGTAAAGGGAAGAGTTGCCGGGCATCCGCTGTTAATGTAGAAGGTCTTGCTGCTGGCTGTATCGGTCTGGTCAATAATAGTGATATCGTTATTATTTTGTAACTCCAATATGAAATGGTCATATGGTGCGTCAGATTCAATATCGGCCGAAAGAGTCATATCAATTGAATCACCGGGGTTTAAAACAATCCCCGACCCGCCAATTTTGAAAAGAGCCGCGCCTCCCTGTAACTCAACAAAAGACTGATAATTAATGACACCACTGGAAAGACGATATCCAATCTTGTCAAAGAGCAGGCTTGGATTAAGCGGACTTCCCAGCGAGTCATATACTTGAATCAAGACCTCACTTACAATAACCGGAGAGTATTCATTGGGATATGGATAACTGAAGTTAAATGAAATCAAATCAAGGCCGTCACTTCCGCCAACAATTGAAGACGGCAAATTAGATGTTACACAGGTGGCCAACTGCTGTGCCGGTTGCTTTAGTGTGGCCAATCCGCTGTTGATTGGAAAAACAGAGCCGGTGGCTAGTTTTGTGGTATCGGTAGATGTAATCAAAAGCAAACCGGAGCTTAAATCCCTGACAACAAAAGAATTGCTATCTAAAATATTAAGCCCAAACTGTATGTACGGCGATGAGTTCTGCATCCAGACTTCAATAGTAATAGAGTCTTCCTGTTGTGGATTCAATGTCAGCGGAGCATTAAGGGCGATATCTAATGGTGTTGTTTGCGAAACCAGATTTGTCAGCTCGGCAATAATAGATTGCTGTCTTTTAATTATCACCCGGTCAAACAAATTGGAAGGATCAGCCGGGTTTGAAAGCTCATCCAAAAATTGTATTGAGAGTGAAGTCAGCTGAATCTGTGAACTTCCTGAAAATCCGGGATGACGAAGGTTCAACTGGGCCATTCTTACATCTGTCTGCCCATAATTTACGTAACTTGAAAAAATAGGCTGGTATGCCAAAACCATATTCTGTGAAGGAGTATCTATCCTGCAGGATGCGGTCGCCATCGGGAAAACTAATGTTGAGTCCAGATTTACTGAGCCGGAAGTATTCTTATCGGTCAAGTTTATCGCCTGAGCATTTTCTACCAACAACCTGAAATCTGAAACCGAGGCCGAGTCAGAAATATCTACAAACAGAATAAGGCTCTGAGTTTCTGACGGATGAACATAAAGGGGCTCTGAAAAAATAAATACAACCGAGCTCTCGGCCGGAACGGTATTCAATATGCTTAAGTTATTATCACCCGACGAAAGAACCATTCTGGAAAAAACATCATTTGCTTTGACTAAAGAATCTGAACCGTTATCCACATTCAATATTATGGAATCAAGCCTGATCGTAGCGGTCGTTTGGAGACTGTCCGGGTGGATAATATTTAAACTCAATGGAAATACATTAATCTGCCCTTTGGCAACCGAGGCCGGTACGGAATTAATGAACTGCACCTGTACTTGTGAGGGTGAAATCTGAATGGTCACCGTCTCGGTACTGACAATTGCCGAGCTGTCATTTACAACGGTTGCAACAGCTAAAAGATCCCAGGAGATAACACCGGGCGAAATGCCACGATAATAATATACAAACTCTATTGATTCTCCGGAATTCAAAGTAACCGGACCGCTTGAACTACTGTCTAAAACCAAGATCGTAGTGTCAATATAATTATTTATCAATCCGTAAATTGAATCAAGCGCTGCAAAAGTTATATTGGTTACCGTAAATCTTAACTCAATCGGTTGTCCAACCGAATATGTTTCGTTAAGCGGGGTGTAGTTTACTCTCAAACCTGAACTTGAGATTAAAAATATACCGGTTCCAATAATTGGGGAATCAATCGGGCCATCGTTTTCGGACAAAAATTGACAGCCGTTTACAGGCAAAACAGCCCGAAAACTACTGCCCGGCTGGGCTGTAAGGGATATATCCCCAACAACCATAAGAATTACAGACTGTGTATCAATCTCCAGATTCAAGCTGTTGATAACCCAGACACCATTTACAAAACTGAAGAGACCTAAGAGAGAATCGGTCGCCTGGTATCTTGTATCTTGATTCAGATCTTTCCACAGCTCAAGTGTTGATATATCGGCTGTATCGGCAGTTCCCAGGTTTGCCAAAAACAGAGTGTTAAGAGTGTCGGTTAAAATTCCATTTGATGGCGGCTTAAATGCAAACAATACCTGATTGGAATCTCCCGGACTTAACGATTGTGACGGAATTGAAGCCTGAGTGTACTGTCTCTTGACGGAGCCGTCAATCAAAAGGTATCCACCGCTGAAAAGCGGGAAATCACCATTTATTACAACCTCCGTTGAAAAACTGATATCAGAAATATTATTTATAGCAACAGCAAGTGAGTCTGAGTCGGTTACGCCCAACGGAATATTGTTAACCACAAAAAAGAATGAAATTTCTTCGTTTGGCAAGTCTCTGTTGAGCCCGCTCAACTGCAAAGTGGAATCAAAAAAAGATGCTGTTGTTAAGAGCTCATCGGATTCGTCAAACACCCTGTTATTGTTACTGTCAAAATATATTGAAATCTGACCCAGTTCATAACCGCTGTAAGCGAGTGAAACCTTTGACCTTGATACATTGGTCAGGGTAATAGACTGCAAAGTTTGACCGGGATCTGTATATCCGTTGTACATGGCAAAAGAGGTCAGGTTGTTGGCAGAACTTCCCGGATATATTAACTGGGTACTATTTGGAATTGAGATCATCGTTACCGCATTTGATGGAAACACCAGATGGGGGCTGGAATTTGTAACGGCCATATCATCCGGTCCGTCCAATCCCGACCAATAGAAAAGCGTTTTTGTTGGTATCTGAAGCTGGAATGTCCCTGCCTGGGAAATATTGAGGGCAATATCCGCCGTCACAATCAAATCTTCTCCGGAGGTATCAACTTTCATAAACAAAGCATCCATGATCCAACCGTTGACGTTTTCTGAAAATATGCCAATTAAAGGGTCATCAGCTGTGAAACCGTCACCGGTTAAGTCAATCCACAGTTTTAGCAAGCTGATAGCTTCTTTTTCATTTAAACTGCCGATATTCTGGAGCTCAATTTTCCTGAGCACATCAGCATCATAACCGTTGGAAGGAACGGTAAATTCCAAAACCGGCTGATTTACCTGGCCGGAATAAATATTTGAACCACCGGGAGCGTTTATCTTAATTCTTTCCGCAGGAAAAGAAACAATAGTGTGGTCAATTTCATTTTGTAAGGGAAAAGCTGACTCAAGTAAAACTGTTGGAGAAAAATATAATCCTGCTGAATCATCAATGGCCAGATTCAGGTTATTTCCGTTACGCGCCTTTTCAAGGTTAACAGCCGCAGCTACTGTCAATAACAAATTACCGCCGAATCCGCCAATTGGAACTGAGTATAAATCTATGAGGACAGAGCCGTTAACTAATCGTCCACTACCTATCAAACTGTCTGAGATAGCTGCCACACCCATTTCACCACCCAAATTCAAAAATATTAAAACCGAATCAATCTGACTGTCCAGCAGCTCCTGACTGGAAGGCTTAAAGTCTTCTGAAATTAACCGCAAACGCAGACTATCCAGACCAATCACATTGGAATAACTGTTTGTAATTTCTAACCCAAAAATTGCGGCACTTGGATCTCCGGGAACTATTTCTTTGGGAGAAATAGAAAGAGCTTGAATTTCAACGACCTCATATGATACTATTGTAAAAGTATCTACAGCATCAAGCTGTATATCAATCGGCCCGTCGTTGGAGGAGCCTACCTCAAGTCCGTTTAAGGGAATTCCCAGTGAGACAGTTGCACTATTGAGCGGAAATTCTGATAGCTCAAGGGCTACATGAAACATGGTCATGCTGTCTATTAGCGGAACAGACAACCCGCTTCTCACCCATCTGCTTCCTGTAAATATCAGTTTTCCAATATAATTTTCGGTTTCAAAGCTCGTCCAAACATTATCTCCATTGTCAACATACAGAAGCAGAGAGTCAATGCCATCGCTTGGCAAACTTCCAAAATTCTCAACTGAGAACATTTTCAGGCTGTCGGCTTCATATCCGTTTCTCGGAATTGAAACGGTTAAGATGTTACGAAAAGAATCCTGAGGAGTAATGAATGTATTGCCAATGGGAGCAACAGAAATCTGATTGGCAATCATTCCATCTATAATAATCTCTCCAAAAGAATTGATTGTGTCATTGCCAATAAGAACTGTACCGGCGCCCATGAAAACATCACTCAATTTCCATAATTCAAAATCAAGGGAATCAGAATCCCGAGGGTAATCTGAAATGTCACCGGTAAATAGAAAATTAATTTTTGATTCAATGGGAAAAAGAAGAGAGTCTATTGGAAAAAATATTATAGAGCTGTCAAATGGAAATTTTCCAAGTAATGAATCTCCAGGTGAATATAGAACATCGCCATCAAAATCTATGTACAGGGATATTGAATCTAAATTCGAGAACCCATCAAGTGTGCTTCCCTTAATTTTGCTTACATTCCTGACAGTAATTGATTCTAAGTATTTTTCGATTAGCAAATTGTTTTCAATGCGAAAGGCAAATAAAGAGACATCATTTTCTCCCGGCAAAGCATGCTGATAACCAATGTGACGGTCAGAAATTTCAATGGCTACAATTGCAGCCACTCTGCTTGGAGCTGCAAAACTGCCGCTCAAGAAAAGCAGTAATAGAAATATGAGTATTTTACATTTTGACATTTTTTGTCCTGATAATTTGTATATTGGAGATTATCGGAAATTGCTGATTTTTCATTAGCAACGGGTTGTAAATCAATAACTTCCATGCTTTTTGAGATCAGATACACATAGACAAGAATCAATCAGAATTTAAATAGCCTAAGTCAATGTTTCACAACCGCATACAATTTGAGGCAAACCTCTTGTCATTTAACGGTATATGTGATAACTTTGAGCCTGACCAACAAAAAGCGAGGAGAGAAAATGAAAAATATCAAGATATCAGTCTTTTTAATTTCTGCATTAGCTGTAGCATTTATAAGTACTAACCGGGTAACTTATGCCGCAGATTTTCAGAAAAAATATGAAGAGCTAAAAAGCCAAAAGGATAACCTGACTGATACTGAAAGGCTCAACAAGATATTTGAGACCTACTGGGATTACCAGATGTACACCTTCCCAACCTGGGCAACTTACAACGGCATAAATGATTACAATGACCGCTGGACAGACAATTCCCTGGAAGGGGTTAGAAAAAGACAGAAAGAACTCCAAAATCCGCTTGATGCCCTTTATTCAATTGACCGTTCAGCTCTTTTTGCCGAAGACCAGCTTAACTTTGATCTTTTTGAGTTAAAACTAAAAGTGTCCCAAGAGGGACACCAGTTCCCCAGCTATCTGATGCCAATTAATCAGATGGGCGGCACTTTTCAGTCGGTCCCCAGTACTCTTGAAATAATGCCGGCTGAGACAGAATCTGATTTTGAAGATATCTTAAGCCGGCTTGACAAGGTGAATTTGCTTTTGGCCAATGACCTGGTAATAATTAAAAAAGGGCTAAAAGAAAAAATAACTCCGCCAAGAACTACTATCAGGGAGCTCCCCCAGCAGATACTAAACCAGATAAAAGATGACGCCAATGAGGCACCGATGTTGCTGGTCTTTCAAAATCTTCCTGAATCTATTGCCGAAGGAAAACGCCAAGAGATAAAAAAAAGAGCGGTAGAAATTTATGAAAGCAAAATCAAGCCTGCCCTTAACAATCTCTATATCTATGTAAAAGATGAATACCTGCCCAACTGTAGGGAAACATTTGGACTCTCTGATTTACCTGACGGAAGAAAGTGGTATGAGTATCGGGTAAAATATTATACGACCACAAACCTGACACCGGACGAGATATTTGAAATTGGTAACTCAGAAGTCAGACGAATAAGGGCAGAAATGGAAAAAACTAAAGATGATTCCGGTTTTGAAGGTGACTTAGCCGCATTCTTTGAATTCTTACGGACCGACCCGCAGTTTTATCATACTTCAAAAGAAGCTTTGCTGACCGGATATCGAGATATTTCAAAAAGGGCGGATGCCCAACTTCCCAAGCTGTTCGGTCTGCTACCTCGCCTTCCCTATGGTGTAAAAGCGGTGCCTTCTTATTCTGAGAAATCACAGACAACCGCCTACTATCAGGGTGGGTCACTTGAAGCCGCACGACCCGGATATTTCTATGCCAACACTTATGATCTTAGCTCGCGTCCAATCTGGGAGATGGAGGCTTTAACTCTTCACGAAGCGGTACCGGGGCATCATCTTCAGACATCGATATCAAAGGAGCTGGAGGGTCTGCCAAAATTTAGAACCAACGGCTGGTTCACCGCCTATGGTGAAGGCTGGGGATTATATTCTGAAAGCCTGGGTGAAGAAATGGGATTCTATCAGGACCCATATTCAAAGTTCGGGCAACTTACCTATGAGATATGGCGCGCTATAAGGCTGGTTGTCGATGTCGGCATGCATTACAAAGGATGGAGCCGGGATAAAGCAATTCAATTTTTCAAAGATAACGCCGGCAAATCCGAGCATGACATCACTGTAGAGATCGACCGTTACATCGTCTGGCCCGGACAGGCTCTGGCTTATAAAATAGGTGAAATGAAAATTAAAGAGCTTCGCAAAGCTGCCACTGAAAAACTGGGAGATAAATTTGATATCAGACAGTTCCATGATCAGGTTCTTGGTTCCGGCGCAGTTCCGCTAAATATTTTGGAGAGAAATATAAATCAATGGATTGATGCTAAAACAGCCGAATAACCCATGAATCATTTATGAAATAGAAAAGAGAAAAAATGTCGGACAGACCCAAAATACTGGCCTTTTCCGGGTCAACCAGAAAAGATTCTTACAACAAAATGCTTGTCAAAATTGCAGCAAAGGGTGCCGAAGAAGCGGGTGCGGAAGTTACAATTATTGATTTGGGAGATTATCCCCTGCCCCTTTATGACGGAGATTCAGAAACAGAAATCGGCTTACCGGAGAATGGCCGGAAACTAAAAGATTTATTTCTTGAAAATGACGGTCTCTTGATATCTTCACCGGAATATAACAGCTCATATTCGGCCGTATTAAAAAACACAATTGACTGGGTGTCCAGACCGGTAAAAGATTATCCTCCGCTGGAAGTATTTATTGGCAAGGTCGCGGCTGTCATTAGCGCTTCTCCCGGCGGGCTGGGAGGGCTAAGAGGTCTGGTACACATTCGTTCAGTTTTGGGCAATATAAAAGTTTTGGTCATTCCGGAACAAATTGCCGTAGGACTGGCGGGCAAAATGTTTAACTCAGACGGCAGCATGACTGACAGCAAAAAAGAAGAACAGATTAAGGCAATCGGACAAAAGCTGGCCGAAACAATTAAGAAACTCAGGTAATCCATCGGGAATGGATAAGAGCTTTATTCCGGGCAGTTTTCCATCAATAGCGAAAGTTTCATCGGTGACAGATCATAAGTGTGCAGGCCGGCCACTACCGACGGATCTCTATCAAGAATTTCCTTGGCCTCATTTTCAGAGCTAACCTGCAAAATTATTAGCCCGTAAACCGGATCAGAAAAAACAGGTCCGGCCAGGATAACCTTATTTTCTTTAATCAGTTTTTGCAAATAAACAAAATGCTCCTCCATTATTTTTTTCTCGTTTTCATTCATTTCATTTGGCCAGTTTTCTCTGGTGCCTATAAGCCTGCCGCAAAAATACTCTTTCTGTTCACGTGAGTCTTGATTCATTGTAGCAGAATAAAGCAATATTCCTGCCAAGGCAACAAATTCATATTTGCACAAAGCATATTTCTATATATCTTGTCTTGCCAACGTTTTAAACCTGTGACTGATATTGAAAGATAACTTGTGACAAAAACAAATTCTCTAGCCACAAATTTGTACTGCGCAAAATGCCAGCAATGCTACTTTCTGGACAAGCCGATTAATCTTTGCCCGTGTGGCGGGCCGTTGCTCGTTGATTATGATTATGAAAAAGCATCAAAGTTTATTAACAGAGAAGTTTTAGCCAAACGAGAGCAAACTATATGGAAGTATAAAGAACTCCTCCCGGTTTTTGATTCTGATAACATTGTTTCCTTAGGTGAGGGCGGAACATCCCTTCTACCCTCTAAAAGTCTTGTGATTGATAATAAAATATGCAATTCATATTTCAAAGATGAGTCCACCAACCCCACCGGCTCTTTTAAAGCCAGAGGTATGGCCATGGCCGTATCTAAAGCGAAAGAACTGGGCATCAAGAAACTTATTGCTCCCACGGCCGGAAATGCCGGAACAGCTCTTGCGGCTTATTGTTCCATTGCAAAGATAGAATCGTATATTACCATGCCTTCAGATTCTGATCTGGTTTTTCAACTGGATGCCAGAGCCCACGGTGCTATTGTGGAACTGGTAGATGGCTCTATTAAAGAGTCCGGAGAACGAGCCGCAGAAATAATAAAAAGTGACGGATATTTTTCCGTTGCCACCTTAAAAGAACCGTACCGGATCGAAGGAAAAAAGACAATGGGTTATGAGCTGGCCGAACAGTTTAATTATGATCTCCCCGAGGTCATAATTTATCCCACCGGAGGCGGAACCGGGTTGATTGGAATGTGGAAAGCATTTGATGAAATGGAAAAAATCGGCCTGATAGGTTCACGGCGTCCAAGAATGGTTTCGGTTCAGTCGGTTGGATGCGCGCCGATTGTAAAAGCCTTTGAAAATGGCAAAGAGTCTGCCGAGCCGTGGGAAAACCCTCAGACTGAAGCTCTGGGGCTGAGAGTCCCCTCGGCAGTGGGAGACTTCCTTATTTTGAGAGCAATCAGAGAATCAAAAGGAACGGCTGTTGCCGTGACTGAAGATGAAATCTGCCAGTGCACTTTGGAGCTTGCTTCAAGAGAAGGAATTTTTTCTTCACCTGAGGGAGGAGCAGCACTTGCCGCTTTTAAGAAACTTGTCAAGACAAAATTTATTAAAAGCAGTGACCGGGTCGTGATTTTTATTACCGGAAGCGGATATAAGTACATGTCAACATTGCAAAAATATCTTAAACAGAAATAAATATTTGTTTCTGAGGGCTTTCATATTATATAACTGACCATGAAAAAACCAGCTGGCTTTTACAAAGATTTAAAACTCCCCCTATACATGCAAGCCCCCATGGCAGATGTAACCGATGCCGCTTTCAGAAAATTAATAGCCAAATACGGTAAGCCGGATGTCTTGTTTACGGAATTTGTCACCTGTGACGGTCTTTGCTCAGCAGGAAGAAAAAACCTGCTTAAACATCTCATTTATGATGAAACTGAGCGGCCAATTGTCGCCCAAATCTGGGGCGGGAGACTGGAGAAATATCAAGAAACGGCTGAGTTGATTGGGGAACTCGGATTTGATGGGATAGATATCAACATGGGTTGTCCGGTCAAAAATGTCACAAAAATTGGCGGGGGAGCGGCCCTTATTAAAGATCCGGAACGGGCCAAGAAAATTATTGAAGAAACAAAAAAGGGAGCCGGTAACCTTCCCGTAACAGTCAAAACCAGAATTGGATATAACAGGATTATAGTCAAAGAATGGATGGAGCACCTTCTAGAAACAGAACCTGCTGCCATCACTCTGCATATGAGAACCGCCAAAGAGATGTCCAAAGTGGAAGCTCATTGGGAAGAGATTCATCTGGCCGTTGAGATGACAAAAAAAAGTAACACCTTAATCTTTGGCAACGGCGACATTACAGATTTAGGCCATGCCGATGAGATAATCAAAGAAACAAACTTGGATGGTGTCATGTTAGGCAGGGCAATTTTTGGCAACCCCTGGCTATATGATAGGAACAGAAAGTATGAAGATATTTTGCTTGATGAAAGACTTACGGTGATGGTTGAACATGCCGAGCTTTATGAATCAATATTTACAGGCATTAACAGTAAGAGTTTTCTCTTGATGAGGAAACATATTCTGGCTTATATATCCGGATTTAAAGGGGCCAAAGAGTTGCGTCTCAGACTCCAGTCTGTCGAAAGTGCTTCTGAAGTCAAAGAGATTGTAAGCAGTTTTAAATCATCAGTTGAGTTTCAGGAAATCTAATTAAATCACCTAATTGGCATCACCCATGCCGCAGAAACTCTGAATTCAAATTCATCTTCACCTGCAATTGGTTTATTGAGATAAAAGGGAAAGTCAATTCTCACAAAATGATTTGACCATACCGGCGGAGGTGTAAT
>JACZYS010000048.1:13069-13660 GCA_022570975.1 Candidatus Zixiibacteriota bacterium
GATCCAATACCTAATGTTTCATTTGATATATTTATGACCGGATAGTTGCTCTCTTTTTCGTCCATGCCAACTCTTGCAAAGTCAAAAAAGAAACTATGGGTTAGTTTTGTAATCCACTTTCCGGCATAAGGAATTCTCTTCAAGAAATATGACGGCAGAAATTTTGCCGGAATTAATTCCGCGGAAAAAGTCATTGCCTCAGTAACATAAATTATCCTGTCATGATACCCTCTTACCCATCCCCCGGCTGTGTGAAAATCATTTGCCCATTTTGCTGGGAATGTTCCCGGTGAACGGAACAAGGCCGAATTTACATAACTTTCCATTGGAGACAATTTGCTGAGATGCGGAAGGTTTTGAGTTGGCGCCAGTCCGATAATATTTAGGTGGGCATGTGAAAAACGCAAGATTCTCTTGTTTTTTCTTTTGAAATTTAGTTCTAACTTATGCTCATAAATCCCAAATCCATAAGATGATGCACTATCGCCGTAATGCCCGAGGGTAACCGAGACAGAGATTTTATAACTGCCACGTCTGAACTCTTTTAACTTACCCAGCTCAAAATCGAGCCAATATATTCTGTTTCTTTCC
>JACZYS010000245.1 GCA_022570975.1 Candidatus Zixiibacteriota bacterium
AAATAAAAAGAGGAGAATTTGGAACTGGATTGAGAGGGGAGTTAGCCAAAGAGATTGCCAAACCAACTAGTGTTGGAAAGATATTAGCAGGGTCAAGAACAGCAGGATTAGGTGTTGGGGAATTAGAAGCAATCATACCTCCTGGTTCTAAAATATTTCTACAAGAAGGCCAGCCAGTAGGAGGTAGGTTTACATTCTCACCTAACTTAGGACAGTTCCAGAGGGTAGTTGATGTTGGTTTGAAACCTGGCAAGTCTCCTGTTGAACCGTTCAATTTAAAGGGAAGGGTAAAGAATGTTGTTGATATTGCATTATCAGAAACATTAGTCCCATTGCTCAGATTAATATGCCCAGAAACATAAACAGGATCATTAGTATCTTCAAATACATTTGTGTCATTCAAACTTATTTTTACATTCATAACATTTTGCCATAGGATTTGTATGTCTTTGAGTAGATTTACAAATAAAACATTTTGTTCTTCCTATTTTTCTCATTCTTGCTATAACCTCTAAAGGTAGTTTAGACATAGTTTTTAGAGTTTATGCGCTACACGATTTGGATAGTTAGTATCAAAGTTGATGCTTAGTACCTCTAAACAAAAGCCCGCCAATCTCTTGCGGAGTGGGGCGGGCTTTTTGCAAGAGATTTATTGTGTATTTGTCCTTGTAATTATATGATACCAAATTATTTAAAACCATGTCAATACATATTTTGGGGATAAGTCTTAATCCCCTCTTCAAAGTATAAAGTGGCGGGGGAGTGGGGTTATATGGCTTATCTACGATAGAAATAGTGAGACCTCATAAGCGGGGGATTGGGGTATTGTATTTTTTATTTAGATATGCTACAATACGTTTATAATAGTCATTATAATTAGCTTGGGAAATATGAAAAATCTCAGAATAATTTTGGCTGTCTCGCTCTTCAGTGCTGGTGGATTCTTCACATACAAAAATCATACTATCGCTTTATTTTCAAACACGGTTATAAAGAAATTTAAAAAAGTCGCAGGAGAGACAGAATACAAAGGAAGAGAAGGCATTGAGTTTTATCCTCAAGAGATAATGATTTTTAGTCCAGACAACTCAAAAAAACGAGCTGGTAAAGATGTAGTCTGGGTTCAAAATTTTCAAACAAAAATTTTGCCAGCTGACGTGCAAGCTCAGTCTTACCAACTCCGGTTGGTCCTAAAAACAAGAAAGAACCAATAGGTTTCCTGGGATCACCCAGACCGGCTCTGGCTCTTCTGATTGACTGGGCCAGAATGCCGATTGCTTCTTTCTGTCCAATAATTTTCTTGCTCAAATCTTCTTCCATACGGAGAAGTCTTTTGGACTCTTTTTCTTCCATGCGGAAAACAGGAATACCGGTTATCTTGGAAAGGACAACTGAGACATCTTCGGCAGAGAGAACAACTTTTTCTTTTTCTCTGGCTTCTTCCCATTCTTTCTTAAGTCCTGCCAGCTCTTCTTTTTTAATTTTTATTTCATCACGAAGCTGAGCCGCGGTTTCAAAAGCCTGATTTTTTACCGCTTTTTCCTTGTCAGCCTGAAGCTCTGTCAGTTTTGTCTCAATTTCTGAAAACTCTTTTGGACGAGTATATGTGGCCAGATGTGCCCGTGAACCGGCTTCATCTATTAAATCAATAGCCTTGTCCGGCTGGAATTTTCCTGAGACATATCTGTTGGAAAGCTTGACGGCTGCTTCTATTGCTTCATCAGAAATAACCAGCTTATGATGCTCCTCATATCTTGGCCTGAGACCTTTTAGGATTTTAATTGTGTCTATTTCCGATGGAGGTTCAACCATGACAGTCTGGAAGCGGCGCTCCAGGGCACCATCTTTTTCAATAAATTTTCTATATTCGTTTAGAGTCGTTGCTCCAATACAGCGGAGTTCACCTCTGGCCAGCGAAGGTTTAAAAATATTTGATGCATCCAGTGAGCCTTCGGCTCCGCCGGCACCAACGATTGTGTGTAACTCATCAATGAATATGATAACATCGGTAGCATTTATTATTTCAGTCATCACTGCTTTAAGACGTTCTTCAAACTGACCACGATATTTTGTTCCGGCAACCAGGGAAGCCATGTCAAGCGTTACCACTCTCTTGTTCTCCAGAATTTGTGGGACTTGATTGGCGACAATTTTCTGAGCCAGTCCTTCGGCAATGGCCGTCTTACCAACGCCCGGTTCACCAATTAATACCGGATTATTTTTCTTTCTCCGGGTGAGAACCTGAGAAACTCTCTCAATCTCATCTTCGCGACCAATAATTGGATCCAGTTTGCCTCTGCGGGCAAGTTCGGTTAAGTCTCTTCCAAAATGGTCAAGAGCCGGGGTTTTGGATTTTTTTCTTTTCTTCTTAAAAGATGACGGCTTGCCGTTGAGAATATTTTTTAACTCTTCATAGGCATCCTTGAAATCAATGTCATAAGTGGACAGCACCTGTGATGCCACACCCTCTTCATCTTTTAAAAGAGCCAGCAAAATGTGCTCGGTATCAATGTCTTTTGACTTTAAAGCTCTGGCTTCCTGTCCGGAAACTTCCAAAGTTTTTTTGGCTCTGGCCGTAAGGGGAAGTTGTCCCATGGTCATGGTTCCGCCCGATGGCTGGACAACATCTTCAATTGATACTTTTAAATCTGTTATTTCCAAACCCAAGTTGTTGATAATATCAATTGCACGTCCCTCTCCGAGACGAATTAATCCTAGCAGAAGATGTTCAGTGCCAATGTAATCATGTCGTAAACGGGCCGCTTCATCACGAGCGTATTCATTAGCTTTTC
>JACZYS010000246.1 GCA_022570975.1 Candidatus Zixiibacteriota bacterium
CCAAGATAGATTCTGCCACCAAGGCTGCCTCCGGATTTTCGACTGATTCTGATAAACAGATTTTTGACTACGAAACAACCTTTGGAGCCAATCATTATGGAAGACTCAAACTCTGTGTTAGAAATGCTCTGGGTGCTTGGCTGACCGACAGTGATGGGAACAAGTACCTAGACTGCCTGGCGGCCTATTCTGCCGCCAACCAGGGGCACTGTCATCCTCGCATTGTTGCTGCCATGACCGATGCCCTCCAGAATAGCTATGCCTCTGTAATCTCCAATGTTGTTTATACCGATGCTTTGGGGATATTCTTAAAAAATCTGGCCAATGCCGTTCCTCAACTTGGAATTCGTTTCGGCAACAACGGCAACAAAGTTCTTCCGAAAAACGGCGGAGTTGAATCTGTAGAAACAGCCATCAAAATGGCCCGCTTTTATGGTTATAAATCTAAAGGGATTAAAGATGGCAAACAGGAGATAATTGTTTTCAGCAATAACTTTCATGGCCGGACAATTTCTATTGTGTCGTTTGCATCAACGGAAAAATACAGCAGGGGATATGGGCCAATAACTCCCGGATTCACAATTGTAGAATATGGTAATTTGAAAGCTGTTGAAGAAGCTATCACTCCTAACACCTGCGCTATTTTAGTTGAGCCGATGCAGGGTGAAGGCGGAATGTATATTCCACCGCCAAAGTTCCTTGCCGGTTTAAGAGAGCTGTCTGATGATAATGATATTATTTTACTTTTCGATGAGGTCCAGGTTGGTCTTGGCAGAACCGGCAGGATGTTTTGTTTTCAGCATGAAAATGTAGTGCCTGACGGAATAATTTTGGGTAAGGCTCTTTCCGGAGGGTTGGTACCTCTTTCAAGTTTTGTGACCAATTCCAAACTGATGGATCTGGCCTTCCAGCCGGGTCAGGAAGGCTCCACCTTTGGTGGATTTCCCCTCGCCTGTGTGGCCGGTAACGTGGCCTTAAATGTGATTATCGAAGAGGAACTGGATGAACGTTCGGCTATTATGGGTAAAATATTGAAAGATAAAATCGAAGATATAGCTTCCCGTTCAGAGCATGTTAAAGAAATAAGAGGCCGGGGACTTTTTATTGGAATAGAAGTAAAAAGCGGCGATGCCATGTCATTCTGTCGTCAGCTTCTTGATCTGGGGCTATTGGCCAATGACAGTCACGGACATACAATCAGAATTTCTCCCCCGCTAATAATTGGAGAGCCGGAGATTGATTATATAGTCGAAAGACTGGAAAAAGTTCTTAACCAATAAAAGATAAACGAGCATATAGAAATCAGGCGGCAGTTTTTGCCGCCTTTTTTATTGAGCCGGCATAGATTGCAACCAGTGTAATCACCGCACCCAGCAGTTGAATTTTGGAAAGCTGTTCCTGAAAAATCAAAAACCCCCAGAGAGTTGCCAGAACTGGCTGCAGAAGCAAAATCAATCCGCTCCTTGAGCCTTCCACTTTTGGCAATGATGAGGCAATAAACCACCAACCCAGAGCCTGAGCTACTAAGGCCAGTGAAACAAGGATAATCACAGTTTCAATGTTCGGGGGAATCGTTGGCGATGATTCAAGCAAGGATGAAATACCGGTAATCACGGCACTTATCAATGTCACCCAGAACATGAGGGAAAGGATTTTTGGACATTCCTTTTTACTTCCGGCCATTTTAAGTGTGACAATATAATTTGAATATACTACTCCTGTCCCCAATCCAAAGAGGATACCTTCAATATATCTGGAACTGAAATTGATATCACTTCCCAGTCCGACCAACAGAACAACTCCAAAAATTGCGGCACCTGCCGCACCAAAAAAACGAAGACTTAGTTTTTCCTTAAAGATGATAAAACTCAAAATTGCCGTTCCAAATACTTGCGTATTGCCAAGGATGGTGGCCATTCCGGCTCCGGTTATTATGATTGAGCGATGCCACAAGAAAAGGTCTAAAAAAAACAAGGCCCCGGCTAACAAAGGATATTTCACAAAGGAACGACTCATTTTGAATGAACCCCCCGAAAACAGAATCCAGACCGACAATATAATTGCACCGAACAATAATCTCCAAAAAGCAATAGCCGTTGGCCCCAGTATATTGTCTCCCACAAGTTTTACAAAAATTGGCGCAAAGCTGATACAAAGAGCACCGGCAGATAGAATAAGGATATGATTTTCTTTTAAGTTATTTGATAGTTTCATGGATAACTTTCAAGTTGAAAGCTGATTAGTATTCCTGCCACCTGTAGTCAGCAAGGACAATAAGTCCCACCATTGACCAGACCAAAACAAGTGAGGTTCCGCCATAACTTAAAAAAGGAAGAGCCAGACCGGTAACGGGCATGAAGCCCAGAGTCATTCCAATATTAACAAGGAACTGAAAAGCCAATAGAGTTGTCACACCAATAACGACATTGGAAGTAAATTTTGACCGGCACCTGAAGGCAATTAAAACAGCCCTATAAAACAGATAACCAAACAGAATAACTACAATCATAGTCCCAAGCAGACCAAACTCTTCACCGAGGACGGAGAAGATAAAATCGGTATGTCTTTCCGGCAAGAACTCAAGCCTTGTCTGTGAGCCGTTCAAAAAACCTTTCCCCAAAGCTCCGCCGGAACCGATTGAGATTTTGGACTGAATAATCTGATAACCGGCACCTCTTGGGTCTCGGCTCGGGTCCAGGAATGTCAACAGTCTTAGTTTCTGGTAATCAGCGAGACGATTCCACAAAAATGGTGCCACCGTTCCAAAAGCAAGGTTCATTACTACCGTG
>JACZYS010000247.1:0-2143 GCA_022570975.1 Candidatus Zixiibacteriota bacterium
CCAGACCAAATCGGGCACAGACGGTAGCGACGGCAAGGCCGTGTTGTCCGGCTCCGGTTTCGGCGATAATTCTTTTCTTGCCCATTTTTCTGGCCAGGAGAACCTGCCCGATAGTGTTGTTAATTTTGTGGGCTCCGGTGTGGTTTAAATCTTCCCGCTTGAAATATATCCTACCGGAATTTAAATGCTCTGTCAGTCTCTCAGCGAAATATAGCGGCGAGGGCCGACCGACATATTCTGAAAGCAGAGAATTTAACTCTGACTTAAATGATTTATCTCTTTTGAACTTGTAATAGTAAGTTTCCAGTTCATTGAGGGCATAGATGACAGTTTCCGGGACATAGCGACCGCCAAACTTTCCATATCTTCCCTGTCTGTCGGGAAGTGACATTTTGTTACTTGTTTTGGCCATATCTGAGCCTGTTTGCTTTTTCAAAAAATGAAATAAGTTTTTTCTTTGATTTAATACCCGGTCTGCTCTCCACGCCGGAATTAATATCGACCAGCAACGGTTGAAATATGCGAATGCCTTCGGAAAGATTTTTTTCATTTAATCCTCCGGAGAGAGCAAGATTTTTGATTTTAAATTTTGGCCGGAGAGACCAGTCAAATTGTTGTCCGGTACCTCCTTTTAGGACTGTTGTTTGATTGTCAATCATCAGCAGATCAGCCTTGCTTGACTTAAGAGCCTCATAATCAGATTTTTTTATAATGTTTACAACATTGATGACTTTAAACTTATATGACTTAAGCTGATGTATCACTTTAACTGATTCATGACCGTGGAGCTGGATAAAATTAAGATTCAGTTTTGTGGCAATGCCCAGCATCTCATCTGCCGTCTGGTCAACAAATACGCCTACTATTGCCACAGTCGGATCGATTTCTTTTACAATCTCTTTTGCTCTTGTGAGGCTGACCAGGCGAGGGGATTTTTTATAGAATATCAGTCCGATAAAATCTGTCCCTAACCGGCAGGCCTGTTTTGCATCCTGAGGGCGGGTAATACCGCATATTTTTATTTTGAAATGCTTCATTTATTTTTTGAAATGCTTCATTTATTTTATAAGAGATTGAAGCAGAGCAATACGATTATCTGATTTCATCAAAGACTCACCTATTAAGAAATTATTATAGCCATATTGTGTCAGTTTATCAATCTCTACTCTTGAGAATATACCCGATTCAGTAACTTTTATTACTTTATCGGGAATAATTTTGGAAAGGTTTATGGAGGTCTCTAAAGAAAGAGAAAAATCATTCAGGTTTCTGTTGTTAACGCCAATAATATCAGCTTTTGCTTCAAGGGCAATTTCGGCCTCTTTTTCATCGTGCACTTCCACAAGAGCATCAAGACTATTTTCTTTTGCCAGTCTAATATAATCTTTCAGCTGAGTTTTTTCTAAAATGGCAACAATCAGCAGAACAGCATCGGCATGAATGAAGCGGGCGTGGTATATCTGGTAGTCATCGATAATAAAATCTTTGCACAAAACCGGCAAAGAGACTTTTTCTTTTACCTGCTTTATGTAATCATAATTGCCTGAAAAATAATTCGATTCAGTCAACACCGAAATAGCTTTTGCCCCGCCTTGTTCATAGTCGGTTGCAATTTTTCGCAGGTCAAAATTTTTGACGAGAATGCCTTTGGAGGGAGATTGTTTTTTGATCTCGGCTATTATGTTGATTGAATCTTTGGATGATATGGCAGACTTAAAATTAGTCACAGTTATTTTCTTAAACTCACTCATCATCGTGGATACAGTTAGTTTCGACTTGAGGTATGTGACCTCTTCTTTTTTGTCTTTTGTTATCTTTTCTAATATATTCATCAACGCTCATCACTAATAAGGCAGGCAAAACCTGTCATCTTATTGTTCCTTCCCGAAAAATTGTCCAGCCGGGAGTAAGTTCATTCTTAGTCTCGACATTTCTAAAGAAATAATAAAACAATAAGGAAGACATAAGATACAATATGACGGTGATATTCATAGTTACCGTATAGCCGTAATTTTCGATTATGGAGCCGCCCACTGCCGAAGAGACCATCCAGGAAGACGTCCAGGAGACCATCAACAGGGCGTTGACCAGGCCCCTTTCTGAATGGTCTGAGAGTTCCATGCCCAGATTACTGACAATTGGA
>JACZYS010000247.1:2153-2787 GCA_022570975.1 Candidatus Zixiibacteriota bacterium
AAGATTCATCAGTCCGCCTCTCATAATGAAAGCAAGAACAGCCAGAGGAAGATAAGCGCTGTATGACAGAATGAGCATGAACGGAATTGAAGCTATTTGCGTAAAGACCACCGTCCTGACCAGACCAAATTTTTTGGCCAGCAGAGGACCGGACAGGGTTCCGGTGAACATAGCAAACTGGACGGCAAAATATGAAAGACCGATTCCTTCGGGAGACATATCAAACCGATCCCGGAAATATAAATTCAAAAACGGAATGATAAGTCCGGCTCCAAGTCCTACCAGAAAGTTACAAGAAGTGAGCTTGAAATAAAAACGACCCCTTTCTTTTAACCTGATTTTGCTCAGAAGAATTTTGTTCTCTTCAGCCGATGGTTTGGAGGCCTTAATCATAAAAAATGGAACCAGCGAGACAATACCCAATGATATACCAAGATACATTGCATATCTGTATCCCAAAACCATACTGCCTGAATGCTCTGCAAATAGCGTTACCAGTTGTCCGGTGCCGATAGAACCGACCATGCCGGAAAGGAGCATCATCCCAAAAGAGAACGAAAACAGATGAGTTCTCTCTTTGGGTGTGGAGTTCCTCATATAGAACGGAGCTGCTGCCACCCGATAAAAGGCGAAT
>JACZYS010000049.1:0-13111 GCA_022570975.1 Candidatus Zixiibacteriota bacterium
AATTACCGGACAGGCCGACACTTTGCGAATGCACAAAGAGTCACATCAGTATATTGACATTATCTCAATGTTCCGCCCGATTACCAAGTGGAATACTTCCATAGGCAGACCGGAGTATATCACCGAGGCGGTCAGAAAAGCTTTCAAAATTGCAGAAGCGGAAAAACCCGGTGCCACCCATCTGGAACTTCCAGAAAATGTTGCCGAAGAAGATTGCAAAGACCCAAAAATGCTTGAGGTCCGCAAAGTGAGGCGACCGGCTCCTGATTTTAAAGCTGTCAATTTGTCCCTGGATTTAATAAGAAAATCAAAAAAGCCAATTGTCTTAGCCGGCAACGGAGCAATAAGAAAAAGAGCTACCAAACAGCTAAGAATATTTTTGGAAAAAACTCAGTTTGCAGTCTGCAATACATTCATGGCCAAAGGTGCTGCCGGACATGACTATGCTCACAGTCTGCATACTATTGGACTGCAGTCAAAAGATTATGTGGCTGTTGCCATGTCCGAAGCAGATTTAGTTATCTGTGTTGGATACGACATTGTGGAATATGCACCGCAATTCTGGAATCCAAAAGGTACCAAAACAATCATTCATATTGATTTTGAACAGGCCGAGGTTGACCACTGGTTTCATCCTACAGTTGAAATGGTAGGTGATATTGCATCATCACTTTGGGAATTAAATCAGCTTATCGATGACAGTTTTGACAAGAATAGAGCCAGATACGCCAAGAAGCATAAACTGAATATTGAAAAAGATTTAAAACAGCATGTCAACAGTAAATCTTTTCCTTTTAAGCCACAGAAAATACTTCATGATATGCGACAAGTTATGGATAGTGAAGATATTCTGATTTCCGATGTTGGGGCACACAAAATGTGGATTTCCAGAATGTTTCAGGTGCATGTACCAAACACCTGTTTGATCTCAAACGGTTTTGCTTCCATGGGTATTGCTCTTCCCGGAGGTATTGCCGCAAAAATGGTTTATCCTGATAGAAATATTGTCACTGTTTCCGGTGATGGCGGATTCCTGATGAATGTGCAAGAACTCGAAACTGCAGTGAGGCTTAAAACCGCGACGGTAAATATTATCTGGACGGACGGAACTTTTGGGCTGATCGAATGGAAACAACGCAACAAATACGGACACGCCTTTGGTACCCGTTTCAATAATCCGGACCATGTCAAACTTGCCGAAACTTTTGGTGCCATAGGATACAAAGTGAAAAAAGGAGAATCAATTCAGGAAGTTCTCAAAATGGCATTCAGAAATAAAAAACCAACGGTGATTGATATCCCAGTCGATTATTCCGAGAACATTAAACTTACCAAGCGACTGGGGAAACTGGTCATCAACTTCTAAATTAAACTGAAATTAATAAAGTTATTGGTAGTCATGAAAAAGAAGCTGGCGGCGAAATTGAAAATGTTTTCAGAACCAGAATGTATATAACCGATATCAATCTGACGGAAGAAGTTGGCCGAGCTCATAGTGAGTTTTTTTGCGGAGATAAAACCGGCGGCAACAATGGTTGAAGTGAAAGCTTTAGCCAGAAAAGACTGGGTTGTTGAAATTGAAGCTGACGCTCTGGTGGAATAATTTCCAATAAAATCTAATACCCCTGCTTTATCATCTTGTTATTTTTTATTACCTTGTTTTAGATTGAAAATTAAATTGAAAGGAATATAGATGCTATTTGGTGCCCATGAATCAATTTCCGGCGGAGTGTTTAACGCCATTGAAAGAGGAAAAAAAGCAACCTGTGATACAATCCAGATGTTCAACAAGTCAAACAGCCAGTGGCGGGCAAAGAAAATTGACCAAAAAGAACTGGATAAATATTTTGAATTGATTGAAGAAACCGGAGTCACCGTCTCTACCTCACATTCCAGCTATCTCATTAATATGGCTTCACCAAAAAAACCGCTCAACAAAATGTCATATGACTCTTTGAAACTTGAAATGGAAAGATGCAACATGCTCAAAATTCCAAACCTTGTTTTTCACCCCGGCTCCCATGTTGGCACTGGCGAAGAAGAAGGGATGGACAGAATTGCTAAGAATATTAACAAGATGTTTGGTGAATTGAAAGATAACAACGTGCATCTTTTGCTTGAAACAACAGCCGGACAGGGAACAAACCTGGGATACACTTTTGAACAGTTGTCCTATATGATAAAGAGAGTGAAAGACAGCTCTCAACTGGGAGTGTGCCTTGACACCTGCCACATTTTTGCTGCCGGATATCCGATTTCTGACCCAAAGGATTATAAAAAGACGATGAAGCAGTTTGATGATATCATTGGAATTGACCGCTTGAGAATTATTCACATGAATGACAGCAAGAAAGAGTTTGGTTCAAAACGTGACCGCCATGAACATATTGGCAAAGGGTTTATTGGGATTGAGGCTTTCAAAAATATTGTCAATGATAAACGGCTAAAAAATATTCCGATGATTCTTGAGACACCAAAAGAAGAAGAGCTCTTGGAAGATATTAAAAATTTGAAATTGTTAAGAAGTCTGGTCAAAAAATAAATCAGGCAGCTACAAATTCTGTACCGATTATTTCTTTAAGTTCCTTTTCAAAGGGATTATTATTCTGCCAGCCGGCCTGACCGGTTTTCTGAAAATGCTCTAATCGTCTAATTGAAATCTCACAGTACAAAGGGTCAATCTCGACCGATATAGATTTTCTTTTGTTTTTCTCGGCGGCAATTATAGTTGTTCCCGAATGACCAAAAAAATCCAGGACCGTCTCATCCTCGCTTGAAGAGGCCAGGATAATTCTTTCTATTGCCTTGAGTGGTTTTTGGGCCGGACAGCCGTTTACGTTCTCTTTCATTCGGTAAAAAACCTGCTGAATATCTACCCATACATTACTTGAGCGGATGTTTTCTGATTTGCTCCGTTCCATATTTTCGGTTGTTACTCCGGCCACCTCTTTGTAGTAACCTCTAAGTATTTTGGGGATGTCTGTGTATTGGACCTTGAATTTTGGCGTTCCTTTGGTATAGTATAAAAGTTCCTGCCTTACCGCCATCCAATTTTTTTGGGTTCCATATCCGCGCTGGTTTCGCATGGTGATAAACGAACGTGACATAAACTCAGTCTCTGACATCATGGCCATAAATTCTGGCAGCGGTTTGAAATGGTTTCTCTGGTCGGCCCCTAACCAGATATATAATGAACTGTTTTCTGACAGAAACTCATTTGAATTATCTATCCATTTTTTGCAGAATTTAATAAACTCCGAGACCTCTCGCGTTTTGAACATAACCAGATTATATGGCGGGTC
This sequence comes from Candidatus Zixiibacteriota bacterium, assembly GCA_022570975.1. GTDB lineage: Bacteria > Zixibacteria > MSB-5A5 > GN15 > FEB-12 > JACZYS01. Next base: position 3,303 of record JACZYS010000049.1, read on the forward strand.
ATGGATGGCCAAAGCGGCTGGTTCTTTGTTTTCGAAAATTTTCTTTAGAAAATTTAAGTCTGTGGCATCGCCACAGGCGATGACGTGCCGGTTTGATTTATCTGTCCATATATCACCCAACTTTAGGCGACAATGTTTTAGTAGTTTTTCTCTTATCTCAAGATTATTAATATCAATATAATTTTGATTCTCAACTGTCATGTTGAGAAATTAATATTATTGGCTTAATCAGCTCAACAAAAAATATTGAACAAATAAATAGTTAAAAAGCGATTGCTGTAACAATGACATTTAAACTTTGATGCCCAAATTCTAAATCTGAGAACGAAGTTTGTCCGCCATTTAAATATGCGGCCACTTGGATATGTTTGGCAAATTGATATCCAGCTCCAATCAAATAACCTGTCTTCGGTTTGTTATCTGAAAAAACACCTTCCAAATTGAAAAAATATTGTCCAATACCCAATATTGTAAAAGTTGATTCCCCTTGGTCTCCATAATAACGGTACCAAGAAATGCCTCTAAATCCTTGATTAATAATCCTAAGAGGATACTTCCTGCTATCGTAAACAGAAAAGTTTCCTTCTAAAACTATCATGTCATATCCGTCCCATGAATATCCAAGCAATAAGTTTATTGCAGCCCCCATGCCAAATTCGTCATATTCAGATAAATGCACTTTAGAATTTGAAAAGAGATCAAATCCACCACCCGGCTTTTCGTTTCCGGCAGTTGACCATTTTGAATTGGGAGAAATACCAAATCCACCACCCAGTAAAAAACCTTTGCGGCTGCCATCTAAAGCTGAAGCAGATGAAGAGAAAAGAATAATTAAAATCAAACATATAAGAATTGTTTTCATTGATATAAGTTCACTTATTCTTATTCTCTAGAAAGCCACTCCGGAGACAATAATATTGAGGCTGGTGTGTTCAAAATCAAATCCACCGTCTTTAGTTTGGCCAGAATTAAAATAAAATGCTGCCTGGAAATGAGGAGAAAACTCATATCCGGCACCTAAGAGGAATCCAAGCCCCTCAACATTTGAACCAAGATTTGAAACTTCAAATACATATTGACCTAATCCTAAAGCTGTAAAAAACGCTGATCCTTTCTCACCAAAATAACGGTACCAGGCTACTCCGCTAAAGCCCTGGGTTATATCTTCCGGCTCAAAAAGGGAAGTCTTGTAAATGGCAACGTTTGCATCTGCAACTATCATATTGTATTCATCCCAGCCATATCCAATTAAGAAATTACCCGCAGACCCGCTCCCGGATTCCTCAATATTGAATCCAAGAACTTTCGTTGACCATTTTGAATCAGCAGAAAAACCTATTCCACCTCCGATCACAAATCCTCTCCGCATTCCATCAAATGCAGAAACCGATGATGCTATAAAAAGCAACATTAGCGTAAGTGTGATAAATCTCTTCATATTCACTCCATTAAAAAAAGTTATTTGCGTTAATAAAATATGCATAAAATGGATTAAATACACAACAACAAAACTGTTATTTATCTCCATACCAGTTTTCAAGGGTTATTCTGTTTTCTCCCAACAATTTAGAAGATTCGGTTGGGTCAACATCTTCGTTGCTTCGTGAAATATACTCGAAAAATGGAATGAGACGAATGTAATGGCCGAATCCATCTTTTTGGGCAAGTTTTTTAGCTTCATCAACTGTAAGATACCCGGGCGGTTCTTTTTTGATAAGCTGACAATATTTTTCTACTATTTCCGGTATGGTCATTTTTTGGGGACCAATATTATAGAAACATTTGTTATCAGCTTCATTTGACTGAAACGACTTTGCAACTTGTGAGGCAAAGTCTTTATCGGACAGCCAGCCTATCTTCGTTTTCTGTTCGCCGATTACGTGGTACCCCAACTGTTCATGGTAAAAATATTTGAGAGAGTTAAAAAACCATGATGGCCTCATGATTGAATATGGAACTCCCGATTGAATAATCGCATTTTCTGCTTCAACTTTTGCGTTCAGATAAATATCGTTTCCCAAGACTCCGCGAGATAAGGCCGTGCTTATGTTGGCAATTTTTTTTACGCCTGCTTCCTTTGCCGCCATGGCAATATTGGCCGTGCCATCTATTTCTATTTTTTTATATTTTTCAGCATCAAGTGAGGCACTTAAGTTTATGTAAACAAAATCCTGCCCCTCAAGGGCCCGCTTGATTGTCTCTGGTTTGGTTACATCCCCTTCCACAATCGGCAAACTGTTTCCGAAAACAGATTCTGCTTTTGTCCGATTGGAGCTGAAAACTGTTACCTCGAAATTATCTTCGACAAGTTTTCTGGTTACCGGCTGTCCCAGCATTCCGGTGGCACCAATCACAATGATCTTTCGGCTCATATTTCTTGTTGTTCCTATTTTTATGTTAAGAAGTTATCCACAATTAAACTTAGTCAATTTCACCGAATAAACAATCGAAAACTGTAACATTATGTATAACTGCTATTTACGAAGAATCACCAATAAAAGTCCTGATTGGCAATTGATTAATAATTATTTTATCATATTCTATATATATATGAACAGCAAATTGTTATGGGCTCCGTGGAGATATAAGTTTATCAAGGGCAAAAAAGAAAAAGGATGTGTCTTATGCAACCGCTTCAACCAGAAAGATTCTGTAAAGAATCTTATAGTATTTCGTGGTCTTAATTGCGGTGTAATTTTAAATAAGTTTCCATACAATGTCGGGCACCTGATGGTTGTACCGCTGAGACATATTGGCCTGTTTGAAAAACTTAATATGAGTGAATCAGCCGAGTTTATGAGCCTCACCCAGCAGTCGGTTAAAATTATTAAGACAGTTTTAAAACCAGATTCAATGAATCTGGGAATGAATCTTGGCAAAGTTTCCGGGGCCGGGGTACCCGGACATCTTCATATGCATATTGTCCCAAGGTGGATGGGTGATACCAATTTCATGCCGGTAATAGGAGATACGAAAGTTATGTCTGTACCTCTTGGTGACATTTATAAAAGACTCAGGAAAGAATTCAAGAAGATATGATACTCGGTAAGAAGAGTCCCTCCAAAGCAGAATTAGAGCAGCTTCAAAAACTCTATAAGACCGACGAAAAAATTGGAGAACGACTGGGGGGGGTTCCATCTTATCTGGTAGCATATTGGCGGCGTAAAAAGAACATCCCGAAATATTCTCTGCCAAAATTTCCTGAGAGTGAGATTAGGAATCTCTGGGAGAGATATGGCGATGATGACAAGTGCGGTATGGAGCTGGGAATTTCCAAGGCCGCTTTTTATAACTGGCGAAGAAAATATGGTCTAAAGGAAAAGCCTCTCTTTTTGAAGCTGGAGCAGTTGGAATTTAATTTCCCCGGCACCAAGTCCAGCGCGGGAGCTATGACACTATTTGGAAAGCAGACAATTTCTCAAAAAATTATTGCCGGCCTTTCAGACAGAGAAAAAATTGAAGTCGGTGAAACTGTTGAACTTGAACCGGATCTGGCTGTCACTGACAATGAAATTGAAAGAATTATTGAGATTTTTGAAGAGAGTGGCAGTAATTTTTTATGGAATCCATCGAAAAATGTTTTGATTAATAATTTACTCGAAAATTCACCAATGGGTTTGTCGTTATCTGATAAAAAATTGAGAGATTTTGCCCGCCTTCAGAAAATTCGAAAATTTTATGATATCTTCACCGGCTATACCCAGCGTCTGATTATAGAAAATGGAATTGCTCATCCCGGTAAACTGATTATTGGTAATTCTTTTGAGATCTTCTCGGTTGCGGCCTTAACTGCAATGCCTTTTAAAATCAACAGCAATGAGATGGCCTCTCTCTGGGGAAGCGGTAAGTTGACAATAACGGTTCCGTCAACAATCAGAATTGAGCTGGGGGGAAGAAAAGTCCGCTCAATTTCTGCCCGAGACATTGGCCTCCATGTTATGGACAAACTCTCCGGAGAAAATTTGACGGGAAAGGCAATTGAATATTATGGTTCTGTAATCTCTCATTTTTCAATAGGTGAACGGTCTAAACTGGCCTCCACATCGTACGGGCTAAATGTATCAAGTGTGATTTGTCAATATGATGCTTCGGTGAGGAGGTACTTGAGAAATTTGACAAATTTTACTTTCCCAGCTATGGCCGCTGATAAAGATGCTGTTTATGAAAGTTATTTCCATATAAATATTGAAAAGCTCCTGCCGCAAATTGCCGGACCCAATGATATTTTGAAGATAAAAACGGTTGCCGAGCTCGAAAGTTTAACTGTCAGTCAGATTTTCCTGGGAGGTCCGGAAAGTGGCAAATACGAAGATTTAAGAATTGCAGCTGATATTTTAAAAGGTGAGAAAGTTGATAAGAACTGCCGTCTTTTTATAATTCCGGCATCACGAAAAGTTTATTTGGAAGCACTTAGAAAAGGACTTATCAGAATTTTCTCTGAGTCCGGGGCAATAATTCTTCCGGCAGGATATAATCTCACTTTGATGAATATAATGACAATGCTTTCAAGCGATGAGGTCTGTCTGACCACGGTGCATTCTCACATGATTGAAAAACAGGAGAAAAACCTGCCAATCAAACAAGACAACGACTTTTATCTCTGCTCATCGTCAACAGCCGCAGCCTCTGCTGTCAAAGCGGAAATCAGTGACCCGATAAGATTTTTGTCCTAATTGTTTTAATCAAAATGCAATTAGTGTTGAGATTCGTTCTCTGGTTGTGATTGATTATCCGGTGGACGATTTCTGTTGTGATCCAGATCTTTGAAGAGAGGAGTAAACATCACCAGTATCAAGAAAAATGTCGGCAGAAAAATAGGAAAATATAATAGCCAGAGAGGAACAACCTGACTTGGTTCATCCGGTTTAGGTTTATTTGTGCTGCCCAATTCTTTCCAGTCTCCATTTCCGTCCGGTATCCAGCTATTTTCTGAACTCCAGAGTGAGTAAGATTCGCCGTAAGTCGCTTTTAAGATAAGCGAAGGAGTTAAGTACAATATCAAAATTATTATCAGAACTTTTAAACTTCTATCCATGATCCCAAAATCTAAATTTTTTGACTGCAAATCAAGGTTTTTGAGTTTTAATATCGGTGGTCAAACTGGTGGCGAAAACCTGATAGGCATAAACCTGAGATTCAAGAAATCCTGAGTGTCAAAAGCTTATCAATCAAAAATTAAAAAAAATATTTTTAATTGATATTGCCAATTGATATTGCGAAAATGTAATTATGGGTACAGATAAAAAAACATATCCAACTCAATCCTCACTGATTGGAAAAAAAGTTTACCTTAAACCAACGACTGTTGAGGAAACTGTTCAATTTGAGAAGTGGTATCTTCACTCTGAGCCGGAACGAATAAGCTGGAAACCTCAGCTCTTTAAAAGCAAGGATGAGCTTTCAAATGAATTCAAAAAAAACAGTTCTTCTCTTTTTGAGCAGAGTTTTTCTGTTTTCCGAAAAGATGACAATATGCTATTGGGGATGGTATCATATTCTGATTATAATCCGCTAAACAGGTCTGCTGAAATAGATGCTATTATTGACCCGCAGGACAGAAAAAACGGATTTGGCGAAGATGCCCTTAAAACATTGATAAAATATCTGTTTACATATCGTGATTTAAACAAAGTTTACGGATATGCTTCCGAGTTAAATACCGAGGCAACTGCCATGTTTGAGTTACTTCATTTTGAAAAAGACGGCGCCTTGCGGGACCATCACTTTTACAGGGGTGAGTATAAGAAATTGTTTGTTTTTTCTCTTTTAAGATTTCAGGCAGAGTTATAACTGCTGGAAAATAATTAAACTTATTGACCCTGTCCCGGCTATGCTCCTGAGAGGTCATCCGGTTTATCTGTTGTTTCCTGAGTGGGTGGGTTATCTTGAATTTCGGTAATGTCATCATTTGAATTTTGATTTGGAATTGTTTCTGAAGTCTCTGTGGTCTTGGCTGCCTCCGTTTCACCCGGAAGTGTTTTTGGCGGAAGGGGCATGCCGTCTTTCTGAGGTTTTCCGGTTTTGATAAACATTACCGTGTCATTTAATTTTTGAAGTTCAGCTCTTGCCCGCTGGGCAAAATCCGGGCCGTTTGATGCATATAAGACGGAGCGTGAGACATTTATCACGGCCGGTTTGGTGAAGTTTGCCGTTCCGTTTTTGACAGCCATCTCAAGCGAACCTCCCTGGGCTCCTACCCCGGGAATCAAAATGGGCATATCTTTGGCAATACTACGTACCGCCAGAAGTTCATCGGGCTGGGTGGCACCCACAACCAGACCGCAGTTTGCTTCTTTGTTCCAGAAATCAACTTTTTCAGCAACAATCTGGTAGATTGGTTTTCCATCCACTTTAAGCATCTGAAAATCTTTGGCCCCGGAATTGGAAGTGAGACAGAGAATAAACACGCCACTGTCTTTGTATTCAAGAAAGGGCCTGATAGAGTCATAACCCATGTATGGATTTATGGTGACCCATGACACACCCAAAATTTCAAAGGCTGAGCGAGCATAATGGGAGGCGGTGTTTCCAATATCATTCCGTTTTCCATCCAGAATGACCGGGATATTATCAGGTACACGTTCAATTATGAGTTTTAAAAGGGAAAAACCTTCGGTCCCCAGACTTTCAAAAAAGGCCATATTAGGTTTGTATGCACAGACCAAGTCAGAGGTAGCATCAATAATACGGTTGGCGAAATCAAAAATGGACTTTAGAGAGCCGTTATATTCTGACGGTATCTTTTTTGGATCCAAATCCAAACCAAGGCATATATAAGACTTTTGATCTTCCTGTACTTTTTTTAATTTTTCTGTGACATTCATTTAATATTTCCTTACCTGTCCGATTAACTCATTGACCGAACCAAGTTTCTTTTTCTTTAGATATTTTTTTAAGTCATCAATAATTTTAAGCGGCAAAAACGGATCAACAAACAAAGCTGTCCCAATCTGCACGGCAGTAGCTCCACAGAGCAAAAACTCAACGACATCGGAATAATTTGAAATTCCGCCTATTCCTATAATAGGGAGCCTACATTTATTATATACTATATTGACCATAGCCAGCGCAATCGGTTTTATGGCCGGTCCGGTCAGTCCGCCATTATTGTTAGTCAGAACCGGTTTGTTTGTCTCTATGTCAATGGATGTTCCTATGAGAGAGTTAATAATTGCCAGAGCGTCTGCACCCCCCTGCTCAGCGGCAAGGGCAATTGCTGAGATATCGGTAACGTTGGGGGCTAGCTTGGCAATAATCGGCCGCTTGAATACTTTTTTTACTTCTTTCATAAACTTGCCAAGGGCATGGTCAGAATAAATCATGCCGTTGAATTCCTTTGAACTATCTAAATTATCGAAATGTTTCATGAGAGATGAATCGGGCAGATCAAACGGTTCATGATTGGAGAGAGTGAAGATGGTCAGCTGAAAAGGACGGGGTAGAGAGTCAATAATTAATCCTGCCTGATCAAATAATATATGGTCAGGAATGCCCCACTTGGAAAAATTTAAACTGTCATCAAAATTATCATCTCCCCAGAATTTATCATACCCTTTCTGTCTAAAAAAACCCTGCATATTATCGAAACTGATATCACCGCCATATAGAAATCCATTATAATAATTGCGCCTCTTCAAAATTTCTGAGAAACTCAGAAAAGGATGCATGGCATTATATCTTTTAAGAATTGCCCGGCCCGGCATAGCCGGAAAAGAACACAACAAGGCACCCAATCCATAGTTGGAGCGGTTGCTTGCCGAATAAAAATTGTTAAACAAAATTCCGTCGGCTGCCAGAGAATCAAAATACGGGGTCAACTGTTTCGCTGAGCCAAGGGCCCCAATGTTTCTGGCCGAAAAACTTTCCATTATTATCAGGACAATGTTTGGCTCAAATGAAAATTTTGCCCGGGGTTGAAATTTGGTTCTATAAATAGAATTTAAACTATCAAGCAAAGTTTCGTTTCTGGCAGACAACATGTCTTGAGTCGTCTTAAGCGCCTCAGAAAAATTTACAAAACGGAATCTTTCGTTTTCTCTAAGATAGCTTAGACGGGGGTCAAAATTATCCTCCTGAATTGATCTGGTCAGAGTGTAAATGGGGTTTAAGGTCATTTGATTTATAAAGTGGTTCTGAGAAATATAAGCCGTTCCCCAGTCAAGCGGGGCTATGCCAAAAGTGCCTCTGATACCGGCCAGAGAAAAGATCAGAATCATGAAATAAATAAGAACATCTTTCCTGTCAGAGAGTTTATCTTGCTCTATTACTCGATGCCTGTTTTTAAAGAACCGGTAAAAGAGCAGGGTGAGAATAATCCATGAAGCAATAACAACATAATATTGCGGCTGCAAAATTATCATGTCCATGACCATGTTTCCTTCGCCAACATATTCATAGGCCAGATAATTTAACCTTGAATCAAAATTGGCAAAAAACGAGATGTCTGATAAATGGAAAATTGTAAATAAAGAAAAAATAGTTGTTAGATATGTTATGAGAGAATATTTTTCAAAATTCCTTTTTAGTTTAATCTGAAAAATAACCGATGCCAGCAGGAAAAAGAGTATGACCGGCAAGAGTAATGTAAGCACCACCACCGTGTCAAACCGGATACCGGTCAAGAAAGATTTGGCTATGTCCCGGAAGTTAGAATCGCCTGACTGTTCAAGAAAATAGAGATAAAAAACAAACCGCAAGATGCTTGTATATAAAAGTCCGAAAAGAAAAGTTTGAAGAAGAAACTTGACCGGAGAGAGATATAGACTTTTTATTGATTTAATCAGGTTCATGAACATAACAGAGAAAGAATTGATTTTATCAAAGAAGTCAAGTTTGACTTGGCTGCAAAAAATTATGCCAGTATTAAACTACTCATCCTCAACTTGAACGGCAGTACCGTAAACCAAAAGCTCGGCGGCCCCTTTCATTATTTCAGAGGTAGAGAACCGCACCATGACAATGGCATTGGCCCCTTGTGATTTGGCATCGGCCGCCATTCTGTCAATCGCTTGCTCTCTGGATTCGGCTAAGAGCTTGGTATATTCGTGAATCTCGCCGCCAACAATATTGCGAAAAACGGCCATGATATCCTTGCCAATATGACGGGCCCGGATTGTATTTCCCTTTACAAGACCGATTGATTTTGTGATTTTCTTTCCAACAATATGTTCGGAAGTGGTCATTATCATTTTGAGACCTCCTTGTACCTGTCACGTTTATAAGCAAATAATGATTCCCGTCCTACCGATACCAATAAAATGGCCAGCCCAACCGATAAAAGTACAACTGCGGCTTTCAAATATAAGGGGATGGCGTTATCAGAGAAGATATCTTTGAAAAACTGAATCATGCCAAACGATGCTAATACAATGGCGCCAACCGAGAAAAACACCCAGCCCAATCCTCTTTCTGTTTTCCGGTAGAGTGACTCCCAGTAATTTTGCCAGACTTCATCGGGAAGGTCATCGTAGGTCAGCAGGCTCGTTTTATCTTTAATCATTTGCATCTCTTTGAGCTCGGTTTGAAGTTGCCGGTTGTTTTCAAGTTCTTTTTCAAATTCGGCTCTTTCAGAATCCGAAAGTTCACCATCAACATAACCGGCCAGCATCTCGTTCAGTCTGTTGTTGAGTCTGTTATTATTGTCATGCATTTGATTTACCCAACAATCCGGCCAATTTTTTTCTGGCGTAATACAAGCGTGACATAACCGTTCCTCTGGGCACGTTTAACAAAGAGGCAATCTCATCATATGTCATCGCTCTGAAATGCTGAAGGTTTATTATCTCTCTGTCCTGAAAGGAAAGTTTGAG
>JACZYS010000049.1:13121-13442 GCA_022570975.1 Candidatus Zixiibacteriota bacterium
TGAGCTCTTTGATATCTTCTTTTTTCTGAAAGTTCTCGGCCGGGTTATCTTTGGCCTGAAGAATATGAGCGACATTATCAATATCCGTATTCCGTTTGTTATAAATTGACCGTCTTTTAAGCCAGGTTTTTGAAAGATTGGAAATTATGGAATAAAACCAAGGGAGAAACGGTTGTTTTTCATCAAACTTGTCGGCGAAACGATAAACTCTCAAAAATGCTTCCTGAGAAATATCATGAGCATCATCTTTGTTGCCGACAAGACCAAGGGCAACCTGATAAGCCATCTGTTTGTGCCGGCCGACCAGTTTTTCAAAGGCCT
>JACZYS010000050.1 GCA_022570975.1 Candidatus Zixiibacteriota bacterium
CAACACTGTCATTTTTGTGATGGAATTGGTTATGTGTATACGGTAAATAAATGATAAGACCTTCATCTGACATTCCCTTTTTAAAGAGAACAATAGACAAGCCCTCTTCATACTATGATGTTTATAGGCCATTTAGATGGTATAAACAACTATGGGTTCATTTGTGTTTATATTATAAATTTAAGAGCTTTAGCATTAAACTTTTTAAAGATGCCTATCAACGAAACCCACGAACTTATCAAGATAATAAAAAAAATGTCTAATAAAGTTCCGGATACTTATGTTAATAAGGAAGGTCAGACTGTTGAGGTCGGTACTCATCGTATATTGCGTTCTAAGAAGGATGGCAGTGTTGATATGGTTCAATTCAATGAAGGAAATTTGACACCGGAATCAAACCCTAACGGATCAATCAATAATATTGCCGGAATAACAAATGAAGAGGGGAATATCCTAGGATTAATGCCTCACCCTGAAAGAGCGGTGGAAGATATCCTTGGTTCAAAAGATGGTCTGAAGTTGTTTGAGTCTGTTAAGGCTTTTATCTCTTCAGAGAAAGTTGCGAGTAAAGTCTGAAAAAAAGAGAAGTGACATTTATAATTATCGCCCTGATTCTGGGCGCCGTCATGGGTGGTTTAGTGGGTGATGTTGTTGGAACATATCTCCCGCCAAGTGCTGCTAAGACTTTGTTCTCAAAGAATATTGAAGTTGGTATCAGTACTTTTAAGGCAGATTTTTTTGCTTTTGCATTTACTTTCGGCTTTATGCTTAAGATAAATTTCATGTCTATTCTGGCTGTTATATTAGTTATTATTTATTTTAAATGGTGGTATTTATAGTCTTTAAATAGATCAGGAGGCTGATATGTTTGGTTTAGGTCCGTGGGAACTTCTGGTGATTTTCCTGGTGATTCTACTCCTTTTTGGTGCCAAAAGGCTGCCGGAAATTGCTCAGGGGTTAGGTAAAGGAATAAGAGAATTTAAGAAGTCATTAAAAGATACAACCGATGAGCTAAAAGGTTCATTGGATGATGACGAAAAAAAAACAGATAACAACTCCTCTTCTGAATCTTAAGCCGGTAAGCAAATTGTTGATATAATCAGATGAAAAAATTCACCCAGAAAGATGCAGAAAAAATAGCCCCTATTATCGGCTCCAAAAAAATCTCTGTTTTACCGGATAAGTTCAGGATGAAAATATCAAACGAAGAGGACAAAAGAGAGCTGGTCTTAGAAATTTTTCCGGAAACAAGTTTTGGCAAGACCCGTGGCATGCTGGTTGTGGTCTATACCGGAAACTCTCATTTGCAGCTGCATAACTGCACAGGTTATGTTGTCTCTGAAGAACTGGCCGAGGTTACATTTGTAGCTGACCGGGGTGATAATCTTTCCGGGATAGTTGTCGAAAGAGGTGCATCATGCTCTTTATATGCCTCTTTGGACAGGGAGCTTATTTCGTCAGATTTTACTCAGCTGGGGGTTGAAGTAATGCTTTCCGGAGTTGCTCTTTCGCTGACCGAGGAAATTCTTTCTTCAAATAAGAAAAATGATGAGAATTGAACTTCTCATCATCTTAACTTAGAATCAGATTTTTTTAAATTAAGTTTAACGTGAATGTGCAAATGCTTCAACCAGTTCGTTTAAGTCAGCTGCCATATCATCTGCGCTCTGATATCTATCTGCTGGGATTTTCTTTAAAGCTCTATCAATAATCTGGTCGAATAGAAGCGGCATTTGCGGTACCACAGATGACGGTATTTCGGGATCTTTATTTAATATGGAATATATTAGTGAGGTGATATTTTCACCCTTAAATGGTCTCTTACCGAGCAGAAGTTCATATAATACGACACCTAAAGAGAAAAGATCTGCTCTGCTGTCAACAGCCAGTCCCTGGAGCTGTTCCGGTGAGATATAATTTGGTGTGCCCATGGCTATGCCGGTTTTGGTCATTGATGAAGAGTCAATTCGAGCAATACCATAATCCATTATTTTTATTTTATAGCCTTTCATAATCATGATATTTGCCGGCTTGATATCTCTGTGAACAATATTTCTATCGTGAGCATACTGCAGTGCGTTACATATCTGCATAGTTATTTTGGCAATGATCTTAAAATTGAACTTGGTTTTCTTCTTTATTAGTTGTTCAAGAGTCTGACCTTCCAGATATTCCATAGCGATATACTGGAGGGTGCCTTCGGAGCCGACATCATAAATAGTAACAATGTTTGGATGAGAGAGTTTACCGGCTGCTCGTGCTTCGCGGAATAGTCTTTCTTTTAAATCTTCCATCTCTTTGGGGTCATTTACAAAATCCAGACGGATAGTTTTTAAAGCAAGCGGTCTGTCAATAGCCGGATCAGTTCCCTTATAGACATGACCCATGGCACCTTTACCCAGTGTTCCCGTGACCTGATATCTGCCCAGTTTGGTCAACTCAGTAGGTACGGGAGAATCATTCATTTTTTCTATGCCGTCAGAAATCGGATCACTATCACTATCTTCTGAAAAGTCTAGTCCGTCACTTGGTTGTTCATTTGAGTCCGAAGCGAAGACAGAGGTTTTCTCATTTTCGCCAGCAGCTTCTGAGGCATGTTTGGTATCGTTGTTGTTTTCATCATCAATATTAATTGCCTGGTGGTCATGGAGCTCAGACGGTGATTCTTTTTTCTTATCCCTTCGTTTTTCTTTTCTGTCTTCATCAATATAGGCGGTAATAAGATTTTCCTGGTAATCTTTTGAGCTTTTGATTTCTCTTACAGCCACCTCTACATCTTTTTCAAATGAAGACTTATCCAGTTTTGCTTTTGGAATTTTTGTCTTAGATTTGGTTCTAGTACTGCTTTGCTCGTGTCCAAGTATAAGTTTTGAATCAAGTACCGGAGCTGCAAGCATGAATAAGAATAGCTCTGCGGCAAAGAAGACCGTTTCAATCATAGTATTATATGAGCTGACCATGAAATAACTGACATTTGCCAGGATAACAAATCCAATAGCAAGAACAATCATTCTATATGTCAAAGTTAACTGGGGCAGGTAAAAGGAACAAATTCCGCCAATTAAGAAAAGGAGTAGAAGTTCCAGTCCGGCAAAGTCAGTTTTCTTCTCAATGAAATTTTTATTTATGATATTTTCAATGACATTAGCCTTAACAAGATATCTGGACAATTCTTCATTAACCGGAGTTTTAAACTGTTGAACCAGTGAGATATCATTTACAGTAATCAAAACAAGTTTATCTTTTAACAAAGATAACTGAAAACCATCGGAAAGTACCTCTGCGGCAGAATAAATGGTGAATGAAAATTCCGGAGCAAACCTTATTAGGAGTTCGCTTTTATCGTTTATGGGAATACTTCTTTCGCCGCCAATTTTGATTTCCGTACCTTCGACAACGGTAATTTTATCGGGGTCAACGTTTAAAAATCTTGCTGCGGCAATTAAAGAAATGGAAGGATAATAGTAGCCGTCGTAATGCATTACCAACTGCTGATGTCTCAGGATCCGGTCATTATCCGGCATGGCATATTCAAAGCCAAGAGATGGTTTTGCTCTAAGAATTTTTTCAGCCGGCAAGAAGACTTTTCTCGCTAAGAGGGTTGAGCTCTCATCCAGCAGCCCAACAGGGTTTTCAACCTGAATAGAATTGTTGAACAAGTATTTTGGATTATTGGTTTTTCCGATTCTGTAGGAAGTCTGGGCAATATCATATGGAATAATGACTTTATCAATCCAGCTCAGTTGGTCTGTCAAGACTTTTGTGTGACCGGCAGAATCCTGTGAAGCATCTTCATATAACTCTACGTCTAAGACAATTGTATTTGGTTTGCCTGAAGAAACGGCCGAGGCCAAATCACCTATTAAATCATGATTCCATGGCCAGCTTCCATACTTGTCAAACGAGGGACCATCGATTGCAACGATTACAATTTTATCTCTGGTTCCTTCTTCGGCAGTCATTCTGCTTACAAGGTCATCAATTGAGATCTGAAGACTTTTTAATGGTCCAAAACCATTAATTGAGAGCAAGACTACAAAGATTGTGAGCAAAAGGTATAATATATATGAAGAGTACTTTGACATTTTGCCTTCTTATCTTCCTATGGCAATCCTGTCAATCAGCATTTTTGGGAGTTTTGCCTGGGCCATTTTTTTCTGTGCTTTAGCAATGTCATAGCTGATGCGTCTAAAATTTATGTCACCCAATTCTGAGTCGTAGGTTACATAGCAGGCTTTGGGATCGTTATCTCTTGGCTGACCAACAGAGCCGACATTTACAATATATTTTTGTTCAGAATCAATTGTAAAATCATGTCCGATTTTTATTCTGGGCAAGTCCTGCGGCCTTTCCACAAATATTGTAGGCAGATGAGTATGTCCTATAAAACAGAGATTTTTTTCAAGTTTTTCAAATCCCTTCTGGGCATCTTCCTGAGAGAGAATATAATTCCATTGGTCTGGTTCAGAAGGGGAAGAGTGAACAAGGTAAATTCCATTATGATTATGGTCCATTTTGTAGTTCTCAATCAAAGAAATCTCATAGTCGCTTAACTGCTTTTGTGTCCAGTCATGTGATTGCTTTGCTACCGGGTTAAAATGTTCATTTGATGATGTTCCCAAGGCATAAAAATCGTGATTTCCCATCAGTTTGACCTCACAATTTTTTTCAACCAGCTCCATGCAGGCTTTGGGATCAGGACCATATCCCACAACATCTCCTAGGCAGAAAACTGTCTCAATTTTTTGATTCTCAATATCGTTTAAGACAGCCTCAAGTGCTTCCAGATTAGCGTGAATATCAGAAATTACGGCAATTTTCATTGATTCTTGCTTTCGACAAACTTAAAAGTCGACTTTCCTATAGTAATGAGGTCACCGTTTTTCAGTATAGACTTTGAGGTCTCTTCGCCGTTTACTTTTGTTTTTCCGCCCTTGCCCAGATTTACCAGAATAAATGTGTTATCTTCCTTCACAATTTTTGCCTGAATACCACTGAGCCAGAAACCTTTTGCTCTCACGTGGCAGAATTTTGCTTTGCCAATTGTGGTTACGTCGCGGTCTATTCTAAACTCGGAAAAATCGGCGTTTTCTTCGCCCAGTAAAACAGAGCCACCATGTTTGGAGATAATTTCTCTTTCAATTTTATCGTTTTCTAATAATGATTTCTGACGTTTTGTATTTAGGACCATTGTTCCGTCAAAATTATTTACAGGATCATGCTCCTGACTTGAGGAAGTATTGTATACTAAAGAGTATTTTCCAATAGTGATAATGTCTTCGTCTCTGAGTACTTCTTCATGTATTTTTCTGTTATTTACAAAAGTTCCGTTGAGAGATTCATTATCAATAATAACTGCGGCATTATTATTAAATTCAATCATGGCATGCTTGCGAGACACCCCCCTGTTTTCCAGGACAATATCATTTTCGTTGGTTCTGCCGATAGAAATCCGCTTTTTTTCGGTAACTATCCGTTCAACAACTTTATCTTCGTACTTTACAGTTATTTCAGCCATAGGAGAATCCTTTCGAATATTTTTGACAGCACCAAAATTGACTTAAATCCATTTGTTCAAGTGCCACTTGTTTCCATTCCTATGTTTTTTCAGGCATACAATTTACCCGCTAATTCTATAATTTTATCGGCATTGAACAGCGAAACTTAAACATTCACTTACCTTAGAATCATTGTCAACGCCTTTCAATAAGCTGTTTCGACTAAGCTGTTCATTTATTATACAGAAGACCTAAATAGATATTTTCTTAAATCAGATCAAAACTGTTGCCTGAAGTAAACAAGCCGTTTATATTCCTGCCTTAAATAATAAATTAAATATTGTAAGGTTTAAGAAATGAATATCTTAACTATAGCCATTCAGAAGAATGATCAAGTGGTTTCTGCTTCGTATGAGTTGATTGAAGCTGCCAAACAACTATCCGGCAACATCGTTACTGTTGTTTTAGGTAACAGTATCTCACAAGCAGCCGCAGAGCTGGCAAGTCGGGGTGGGGGAAAAGTGCTCTCTTATTCTGATGAGCGACTAAGATTCTTTAATGATGAAATTTATACCAATATAATTGGCTCTATTATCGAGAAACACGAGATTTCTCTCGTTTTGGCCCCGGCTGGCTTTTATGGAAAAGCTCTAATGAGCCGCCTTGCAGCCAAAAATGGAGGTAAGATGGTTTCTGAAGTGAGTTCAATATCAGCTGACGGTGAAAATATTGTTGTTTCTCGTTTCCACTATGGCGGTTCAGTAGTATCTGACATTACCGCTAATGGAGAAGGAACTTTTTTCGTAACAATGAGACAGAAAATTTATCCTGAATCAAATGAAGGGCAAGGCGAGGTAATTACTGAGACCGCCGATGAATCCCTTTTTGCTTCAAGAACAGAAGTAAAAGAGATGAAAACTGAATCAGCCGGTTCGGTTAATCTTACTGAGGCTGACATAATTGTCTCGGCCGGCAGAGGAATGAAAGGGCCGGAGCATCTTCATATTGTTCGTGAACTGGCAGAATCACTAAACGCTGCTTTTGGAGCCTCAAGAGCAGTTGTCGATGCCGGCTGGGTATCATATTCTCATCAGGTTGGACAGACTGGAAAAACTGTTAATCCCAAGCTGTATATTGCCTGTGCTATTTCAGGGGCAATTCAGCATCTGGTTGGAATGAGAACAGCCAAAACAATTGTCGCTGTTAATAAAGATAAAGATGCGCCTATATTCAATGTTGCAAATTATGGTATCGTTGGTGATGCTTTTGAAATTGTCCCGGCCTTAACTGCCAAATTCAAAAAAGAACTTCAAGACTGATCACAATTTTATTTATTTGAGATAGAAATTTTACCGGGAGAGACTCGCCCGCCGGTGGTATCAATAACTATAATTCTTTCCAAGGTATCAACATTACATGAGTTTGAGGCTATTAAACTGACTGTAAAGCTGCCGGTTTCAGAGTAAGTCCAGGCTGGAGGACTCTGTAATGATGATGTGTCATTAACACTGGTCGTGTCTCCAAAATCCCATAACCAGAAGACACCATTTGTAGAAGTATTGGTAAAAGTTACATTTAGCGAATCATTTGAAACTATAAGATTGTCTGTAAAAGAGGCAATAGCCGAGTCAGAAACATCAATTGTAGCTGAAGAAATCATAGAATCTATATTCTCAGGAATCTTGCCATACGCATACAATTTAACAAGATAATTTCCGGGACTGTTATATACATGAGTGATGCTTGAATCAAAATTGTAGCTTGTATCCGGTACCGGTAACCAGAGAACAACTGTATCTCCAAAGAACCATTTGAGTGAGTCAATAAATCCCCGGGAGATGTTATTAAAAGTTACCGAGTCTCCCGTGCAGAGTTGAGTGGTGGAATTAGTATCAATCGTAAAAGATGCTTCCATCGGGAGGTAATCAATTGTTTGGCTCAAGAATTTGTTGGTAAAAGCACTGTTATGAATTCCTGTTGAGCCGTCATTTTTGTAGAGCAGGTAATTATATGCCGACCTTAACAAGTCCGGGTGAAAAGAAGTATTTTGGTCTTCTACCAAATCGCCGTTTGAATCCAAAATACCCATTAGTTTAAGACCCGTTTCAAGCGTAGCTGCATTATTTTTTATTGAATCAATAACAGGAAAACTGTAAAAATCTGTGATTGGCGTTGCACTGTGGCAACCGGAGGTATTGCAGTTCTTCAAGAATTGCTCGCCAGTGCTTTCGTCTTCCAGTCGGAATGTGTGTTCTCCAAAATCGTATCCCGAACCGGAACCAAAATGACAGCTGAAACAGCCCTGACTATTGGCCGTGGCAGTGAAATGAGCGTTAACAACATTTATTGTCACTCCAAAATCATATCCGCCAAGCCCGCTGAAAATATCAGCCTGCCCGCTATGATGAGGTCCCCAGTCAGCCGGGATCTTGACCGGTAAGGTATCTGCAGCCGGTACCAAAGCATCAAACCTGGCCTGGTGGCAATTTACACACATGATGGAGTTGTCTGTTTCACTTATAAAATATTCTTCGCCGTTACCCAGAAAATCTGAGCAGGAGACATTTCTGCCTCTCAAAATTCCTAATAGAGAATCATCCCAGTCGGCATAATCAAAACTATGTGGTTTGTGACAGGTAAAACAGCCTATCACCGAGATAGCGGTTGTATCAATTACACCGGTAGCATCAAATTCAGCGATAAACCCCTGATGAGAGTGACATTGGTTACCGCAGGCCAGAGCCGTGTCCAAATTCTTTGGATTAGCATGAGCAGAATTTGCCCACTGTCCTTTTGGCCTCAAAAATGAATTGTCGCCATCACTGTGACAATTAAAACAGCCAACACCTAAAGATGTATCTATTACTGTCGTATTTATACGCTCTGTTACCAGCTCATCACAGCCGGCGCCAAACATCAAAACAGCTATAAAAGAGAAAAATAATAAGGCAAGAGATTGTCTAATACTCATAAATTGCTAACCATGTAATACATTATCAAATTATATAACGGTCAGATATGCCAAAGTCAAATTCTATTTCTATGGTCATTATCATGTTACTGAACTTCATACAATACCGGAGAATAATGGTTCAAAAAAAGCAATTGGATCGGTTATTTTTCTGAGCTGTCTGATGTCATGATTGTATAATATTGCAAGCTATTGACTGAAATGATTATATATATACTTAAACTGCTTGCCATAGATTTTCTTTTTGGCTATTTTCTTGAGGTTGTTATTGATAATTGATAACGATAGAAAAATGACCTAACCAGATGAACCTTAATTTATTAAGGCTCACAAAAAAATAGAAAGTAGCTGCGGAGCAAATATTGACAAGATTTTTTAGTTTTTTAATTATTTTATTACTGCTGCCTCTGGCAGGTAATTCTGAAATTGTCACCACTTTTGACCAACCTGACACTCTGTATTCCAGCAACATTGTCATTGATATTATTGAACACAATGGAGGAGTATGGTTTGCAACCGGTGATGGGGTCAATTATTCGCTGGATAACGGTATCTCCTGGCTTTTGTACAATGACCAGAACGGTCTGGTCGGTGATAATATTTCGGCCTTGTTTTCGTCCAGAAATGGCCGGCTCTGGGTAGGAATGAACCATTCCGGCACCATCAATGGTGAACCGGTGACGCTCTCTGATGGTCTGGCCTATACCGATGACGAAGGTCAGAACTGGACCACAATTGATTTTGAAGCTCTGGGAATAATTTATGCCACCGGCGGAGACCGGACTATATTTGATATCGGCGGACATGATGAATGGGTCTCAGCCAGCGGTTTTGCAGCCGGGTTCTTGGTCTCAAACGATAACGGCGTTAACTGGCGAAGGACATTTCCTGGCGTGAATGACTCCGTAAACTATTATGACGGACATATTGGACTCGATACTATTTCTCTGCTGAATAGATATTTCTCAACTGCTATTGATACCTCACACTTTGATGCAACCACTCCATGGGACGACTCAATTTTTATCTGGGCCGGAACAGCAGGAGGACTGGTACAACATATTTATTTGGATATGCATTTGAAGCCTTTCTCAAAACAGTTTAATGCCGGTTATATTTGTGATTCATGTAACGGGGGAGCGGACGACTATTTCTTTCTGGGAACAGAGTTTGGGATTACAAGAAGAGAAAAATCTGCCAACAAATACAAAACAAGAATTGAAACCGACCTTGACGGTCCGCCGGCAAACGGTATCAGTGCCGTTACAAGTTATGCAGACAAAATCTGGATAGGCTCAGTCAATAGAAGTTCGGGATTCTCGTATATATCATCATCAGACGCAAGTGGAATTTCATTTGGAACGCCTTTTGGATTAGGGCAAATTTCTTCAGCAAATGATAATATCATTACTAAATTTGAAACAATCGGAAGCAGGTTTTATGCCGCTGCTTCTGAGGCCGGGATTATAACAACCGTTGATACCGGATTCAGTTGGAGCAAGCTTTTGTTGACCGCAGATTCCACATCTCTTTTGAACCATGCATATGCGATGCATATTCAAGGTGATACAATGATGGTCGGTACCGACTCCGGCCTGGTTGTAGTATATTTGAATCCCGGCGGAGCAATTGACTCAACTTACAATCATTTTTTCCCGGAAAATTCTACAAGCTCATCCAAAGTCATAGGTGTAAATATTCAAATTTTCTATGACACCCTTGGTGTTTCAATAGATTCGCAGGTTGTCTGGACTATAAACAGGCCAACCGGAATCGGAGCCCCGATGGCAGCAAGATGTAATTATGACTCCCTTAGAGTTGCCTCCCATTGGCAGAATCTGCAGGTTGACGCTTTAACTTATGATATCAATTTCATTGGAGATACGGCAATAGTTGTTGGAGCAGAAGGTTTAAGATTTACGGCCAACGGTCTCAATCCACAGATTGATTACCCGATAGAAGTGCTTTTTGGCACTATTGTGCTCAAGACCCTTGCCAATGACACCGTCACCTCTTTTCTGATTGACGGCAATTCATATTTGATTACCACCAATAATAACGGTTTTGCTTTTTCAAATGATGGCGGCGGAACCTATCAGATTATCAGACCAAATCTGGATCTTCTCAAACCGGATCTCACATTAATATATGACAGAACAAATTCGCTTATCAATTTCAAAGGTGGAGTCGGAATCTCCGGAAACTGGATTCCGGTAATGGGACTTCATTATACAAGCTCGTCAACAGATGCACATATCTGGCTGTCAACCCGTTCAACCGGAAGGAGCAACGATGTTCTGGGACCAACAATCGCCCGGGGATTAATTGATACAATCGGTTACTTTATTGACACCACTTTTATTGATACCGGCATGGTGACAGACACAGTCGTAGACAGCACACTCTTACAGGGAATAAAATGGGAGCGGATGTATCAGGATGATTTCGCCTGGAATTTCGGATTTAACGGTGACACTGTTTTTGCCGCAACCAACAGCGGGCTTATTTATAATACATCGGGCTTGGTCGATGATTGGGACACGGTCAGTTTTGTTGATGATCAGGGGGTTTTACAAATCCTTCCCAATGTTGCCATTTACGCCGTTGAGATCATCAATGGTTACATTTGGGTCGGAACCGATGACCGAACGCTCCGGCTTGACCCAAATACACTCATCGTAGATAAAACCTATTATGTACAGGATACACAGAGCCCGTCAGATGAAGTATTTGCTTACCCCGTTCCATACAGCCACTCACGTGACAACGCTGTAGATTTCCGTTTTGTAGTAGAAAATGATGCCAGCATTACTCTGGACATTTATGATTTTGCCATGAATCTTGTCAATCGGGTAATTGATAACAAATTTTATTCAGCCGGGGTTTATCCAACCGCTGGTTCCGGCAGAGAAGTATGGAACGGATTAAATGAAGTAGGTGATAAAGTTGCCGTAGGAATTTATTACTTCAGAGTCAGCTATTCAACCGGTGAAGAAAAATGGGGAAAACTGGCCATTGCACCTTAAGAAAATTATGAAAAGTAACAGAATTATATTTTTTCTTGCCCTAGTCTTGATTTTCAGTTCCGGAGGCACGGCTAGAGCTGAAGATAACGGAGGTTATGCCGGAGCATTCTTACAAATACCGGTTGGCGCCAGACCGTCGGCCATGGGCGGGGCTTATACCTCTATCTCAAACGACGGAGCCGGACCGCTTTTTAATCCGGCCGGGATTTCAAGTATCAGACAAAAACTGTTCTCCACGTCATACCGCTCCATGAGCATTGACCGCACCTTAGGATATGTGACCCTGTTATTCCCGGGGAAACATAATGCTACAATCGGAGTAAACTGGCTTCATGCCGGTTCCGGTTCGGTTGAAGCAAGAAATACGGATGGCGACCCTCTGGGACAGGATATAACATTTAATAATAATGCTATCGCCTTTGTATTTGCCAAGCGTTTTGAAGATTATCTCTCCATTGGAGCACGGCTGGCTTATCTGCAGGCATCGCTGGAAGATATGTCCACCGCTTTGGTCAGCTTTGACTTTGGCGCTATTTTATATGTTAACTCTCTTTTTGATCGGGAAAGAAGAGACCTTGTTCCGGTACAGGATATCAAAATTGGTCTTGTCATAAAAAATATTGCGGCCAACTACAGATGGGACGGCTCTGAGATTTCCGGATCCACCAGTGGAGTAATTCAGGAAGACGTGGTTCCGGTTGAATTCAGGCTTGGTCTTTCCGGCAGATTCTTAGACAAAAAATTATTGCTTTCAACCGACTTTTCAAAAAACTCTAAACAATCAGCAACCTTTCATGCCGGTGCCGAGTTCACCCACCTTGAGAAATTCTTCTTGAGAGCCGGGCTTGACCGGGGAAGACCCACCGCCGGATTTGGATATCTCTTCAATTTTGGTCTGAAAACCATGGCCATTGACTATGCTTTTTCATCTGATAGAGTGGGCGAAGGTTCCGAACATATTTTCTCTTTTGATATCTTATTTTAATGAATCACCCAATTTCCAAGTTTTTCTTAAGTTTTATTACAATTGTCATTTTACCATTTAGTTTGTTTGCACAGAATCAAGTATCAGATGGTTTGGCCTTGATGAAAATTGAAAATTCAGCCAGAGTAGCCTCGATGGGCGGTGCCTTTACGGCGGTCACCGCCGATGCCAGCTCAGCCGTCACAAACCCGGCCTCTGCCACAGGACTGACAAAATTTGAAATCTCATTGGGTCACACTGCATATTGGGAGAATGTTAGGATTGAGTCAGCATATTTCGCCAAGCCTGTCAAACAGAAGCTTTATCTTCATGGCGGGATAAAGTTTGCCACAGTGGATAATCTGGAGCTCAGGAAATCAAAAACAGCCCTGCCCGACGGTACTTTTGAGGCTTTTGACCTGTCCATAAAAACCGGAATAACTTACAAAAGATCTGAAAAACTCTCCCTGGGAATATCGGCCGGGTGGTTTATAGAAAAAATTGATGTCTGGCGCGGGTCGGCATTTAATATTGATTTGGGTGTTCATCTGGTGGTCAACGAAAAACTTGAAATGGGTGCATCAATTCTGAATCTGGGAAAGGCATTTCATCTTTCGGCAAACGGGTTGGTAGATTCAGATGATATAACTCTGCCCACCTCTTATCGGCTGGGTGGGTCTTACAAATACCGAGACTACCTGATTGTTTCTGATATTGTAATCTTAGACGACAGGTTTCATCTGCATTTGGGAACTGAAAAATCTGTGCAGGAATCATTTAAACTTAGAGCCGGGTATATGTTCAACTATGACAGCAAAAATTTCACTGCCGGTGCCGCTTTTGTTCATCGCAACTTAACCGTAGATTATGCCTTTGTTCCATACTCAAATAATCTGGGAACTTCACACATTTTTAACTTAAATTT
>JACZYS010000051.1:0-10924 GCA_022570975.1 Candidatus Zixiibacteriota bacterium
CCGATTGTGGCTGTGGTTCCTTCCACTCTTATCCATTCGTGTTCATTAGTGTATTTCAATTCAGCTGGAACGGTCACTGATGCCTCCCTGTTTATCCGTTCTCAGAATCTATCTGAGCTACCGGTTCTTCTGTTTGCTGTGATGCTGAATCCGAAGATTTGTCTTCCGTGATTATTTCAGCGTTTTTTTTTAGTGAGAGAGTTATTTTGCTCTCTGGGGAATCTTTTGGTCTGTTCTTCATATATCTATCAAGAAAATTATTATCATATTTTCCGGCAACAAAATCCGGATTATGAAAGATTTCTTTGTGAAATTCAATTGTTGTCGGGACACCCTCGACAATAAATTCATCCAGAGCTCTTCTCATTCTGGTCATAGCTTCATGTCTGGTGCGCGCTTTAATTATCAGTTTGGCAACCATGGAGTCATAATTTGGCGGAATGTTATAACCGGTGTAAACGGCAGTATCAACTCTTACGCCCGGCCCGCCGGGAATGTTTAAAGCTGTAATTTTCCCCGGAGTCGGTCTGAAATCATTCTCTACATCCTCTGCATTTATTCGGCATTCAATTACGGCAAATCTTGGTTTGATATCTTTCTGTTTATATTCCAGCTTTTGGCCCATAGCCACCAGAATCTGGTCTTTGACCAGGTCAACTTCGTAAGCCTCTTCGGTAACCGGATGCTCCACCTGTATTCTTGTATTCATTTCCATGAAATAAAAATTGCGGGCATCATCAACTAAGAACTCAATCGTTCCCGCACCCTGATAACCAACCATTTCTGCTCCTTTTAAAGCAGCCTTCCCCATTTTTTCTCTGAGTTCGGGTGTCATAATGGGGGACGGTGTTTCTTCAATCAGTTTCTGGTGCCTTCGCTGAATGGAGCAGTCTCTCTCTCCAAAATGGAAAAAATTACCAAATTTGTCACCCATCAGTTGAATTTCAACATGGTGAGGACCTATGATTAGTCTTTCAAGATAAAGGCGGGAGTCACCAAAAGAGTTACCGGCCTCTGTGGAAGCTACATTGAAGCCCCTTTCCAGCTCGGCATCATCGTAGCAGATCCTCATTCCTTTACCGCCTCCGCCGGAGACAGCTTTTAAAATAATCGGATACCCTAATTCATTGGCAATTATTCGGGCATCTTCAAATGATGCGACAACCCCTTCTGAACCGGGAATTGTTGCAACTCCGGCTTTTCTCATCAGCTCTTTTGCTTTGACCTTGTCACCCAGTTCTCTTATCTGAGTCGGGGTTGGTCCAATAAAGGCAATATTACAAGACTCACAGATTTCCGCGAAATCCGCATTTTCAGCAAGGAATCCATATCCGGGATGAATCGCACCGGCATTTGTTATTTCTGCGGCGGCTATTATTCTTTTGGGATCTAAGTAAGAGAGACTGGCCTGAGGCGGGCCAATGCAGATATCTTCATCAGCAAAACGGACATGGAGGGCGTCGGCATCAATATCGGAATATACGGCTACTGTTTTCAAGCCAAGTTCACGGCAGGCCCTGATTATTCTAAGAGCTATTTCGCCTCTATTGGCCACTAATACCTTGTCAAACACTTATAACTGTCTCCCTCAAAAATAGGTTATACCCAACATTTTGGGTTTTACACCTATATTTTACTGTAATATTTAATATAAGAGATAATTATCAAATGACAACAGGAAATGGAGTGGGGTACTGCTCTGCTTTGAGGGAAAGGGGGGATTTAGGGAATTATTATGTAATATAAGTCGATTAACCAAGATTGGCAAATATTGAATGATATTAATCAAAAAAACATCTTTTTCAGAAATTCCAATTTATATAGTTGTGAATTGTTTCAATTAATAAGACGAAAACTGGATACAGTATTTTCAGTCAAACTAAACTATTTTAACTACCACTGTAAATTGGATGTTTAAGGGTTGTGCTGATCCTGTATTCATCGATTATACTGATATACTGACATCAATGGAGACTGTGATGTCAAGGTTGCCGATTTAACTCATCGTCTCGATTAAATATTTGAGGCGGATCAGATCTGGTTTGTGGTTGTGTCGAATAGAATTCTTGTATAAGAATTTTCAGTTTGGCTCATTCTCATTTAGTCATGCTACAATTCTAAAGGAGTTCACTATGACCAGACATCAATTGCTGTTTCTTGTTAAAGTACTCAATCAACAACTCATCAATGATAGAAATTCATTTATTGCACTGACAGGTGCAGACAAAATAAAAAAAGTGACTGACACCATATGGCAAAATGTATACATTTTTGTATAATTTTATTGCGTTTGCCGAAATTTGTCATTTATTTTATTGTAAGATATTTGACAAGACAAAATTGCTTTTAGGAACATTTATATCAATATGGTGAAGTCATCATTAGAGAGAAAATGGTATGGGGACAGGCAATGTGAAATATTCTGTCAGAGTTAACAAATCTATCCGCCTGTTTGTGATTATTAATATTCTGAAGGATAAAGAAAAAATTAACACCAAAGAACTCGTAAAAATGCTTCATGTCTCTGAGAGAACGGTATATAGAGACATTAAGGATCTCAAAAACATCGGTATTCCCATTTATTCAAAAGAAAACAGGTTAATGCTGGATGCTGATACATGGGATGCCTGGAGTGCCAAGCATTTCTTGAAATAATCGCTCCGTTCAATTTTACTCAAAATCATATATGAGCTGTTGACTTACCCACAATGATAATACATCATCTTTCCGGTATAGTTAAATCAAAAATCCAAAATCTAAGGCGTGGCAAGCAAATATGGCCGAGAATAAAACCAAACCCACTAAGAAAAATGCGGAGAGCATTATTACAAAAATTGGTGATGCTCAAAAAGAAAAAGACTGCAAGACAATATTAATGCTGATGAAAAAAATTACAAAAGAAAAAGCAGTATTGTGGGGTGATTCATTAATAGGCTTTGGGACTTATCATTATAAGTATGACAGTGGAAGAGAAGGTGATTATTTCTTGACCGGTTTTTCACCAAGAAAAGAAAACATCAGCATTTATATTATACCCGGATTTGAAAAACATGAAAGATTAATGAAGAAATTAGGGAAACATAAGACCGGAAAAAGTTGCTTGTATATCAAGAAATTGGATGACATAAATCTCAAACTGCTTGAAACGTTAATCAGAGATTCTGTTGAACAAATGAAGAAAAGATATAAGTAATATTATAATTTGAATCTGAGGGACGTTTTGGTAATTCCTCTTTGTTGTCTGAAAGTGTTATACAAGTAAATTAATTTATCAATTAAGGGCCATAAATTTAGCTGGTAATTTGTCTTATGAGTTGGTTTCAATTGTCTGATGTTATCATTCCTGTTGTGGACCTATAGTCTTGATAGACAAGACACTACAGAACTTTGTCAGATGTTTGTTAATTGACAAAACTTGGTCAAAGCTAAGAATCTTCTTGGTTATAAAAGGTTATATATTATATTATCTTAGATATTGACGTAGTAAATTCAGTAATAAAGTTTTCATACTTAAAGATTACATTTCTTGAATGGGCTATATGTACACTGTCTTGCTAAGAAAATTGTAAAAAAACAATCTAATCTGGGGTCCAAATGTCAAAAGTAGTTAAGTTATTTTTGCTCTTATTGTCAGTACTCGTTATTGTATCATCAAACATCCTATCTGCTGAAACTAAAACAAAATCAAAAACAATTGATGTTAAGAAAATATTGGAAGAGAGTTCCACAATTTCCGGTGGCGCTGCTATTGATATCAATACTATAGACAATATAACAATCGAAGAATCTCAAATTTCTCCAGTTAAAAGAGGAAATTACTCAGTACAGGAGCTGCCAGGAGCTGCCGGTCTCCTTTTTATTGACATTGTAGGAGATAATGATGGATTCGGATATGGTAATAGCTTTGTCCCGGACGGAGGATTTTTACCATTAACAAATGACCCAATAGCCAACTGGTTTTTTGACAATAGAAGCGGCTCAGAAGTTAATGACCCGAGAGCAGTATATACGGATGCAGAACCGGTAAAGAGAACCGGTAGTAGTTGGGCGTCACGTCCCAATTATGATCATTTCTTTAACCCAGCATGGTTTAGCTCAATTGATAGTGGAGTATTTACGATTGATATGTCCGGAGTTCAGCAATTTCAAGGAATGTGCCCCGGCAATCCAGACGCAAGAGATACATTGAAACTTGATGGCGTTGACATAAAATCGTTTTATGAGCTGAATCAATCTACTTGGGGATCTGGACTCATCAGGATTTCATTGGCAAATACTATCATTAATGACGGTCAGCTCAATGTTGATATCTTTCAATACATTACCTGCGGAGTTGCCGGCGATGCTTTTGCAATTGATTATTCAACTCTGGAAGTTTACGGAACGGCATCTGCTCCTACTGTCCCAATACTGATATCACCTGCCGCTGGTTCAACTTTAGCAACTGATTTACCAGCATTTAGCTGGTCGGGCAACGGTTTCATTTATGTTTTCCAAATTAGTACTGAAATTAGTTTTGATTCAATTCATTTTGAGGCATTTCCTGTTGATACGTCATTCTTGATGCCTCAATCTCTATCTCCCGATGCATATTTTTGGAGGGTGTCAGCATTTAATATTTCAGGAGATTTTAGCGGGTATTCAAATGTATTTGCTTTTACAATCCCAACTCCGCCGAATGCAGATTTTATCGGATCGCCTTTAGACGGTATGGCACCTCTTCAAGTGAATTTTACAGATTTATCAAGCGGTGATATTTTTTCGTGGCTTTGGGATTTTGGTGACAGTACATTTTCTGAAAGTCAAAATCCGACACATATTTATAACTCTCCGGGAAATTATTCAGTCAGTTTAACTGCAATCGGAGCTACCAGTAGTTCTTCGATCTCAAAGAAAGATTACATCGCGGTATTACCGGCAAATAATCCTCCAATCTGGGATTCTACTCCTAGTCAGTCGATTTTAGAAGATTCTGTTTTAAATTTCAACGTTTCTGCATCTGATCTTGATGGCGACCAGCTCTTCCTTTCAACTGTCTTGCTTCCGGTTGGTGCCAACTTTACGGATAATGGAGATGGGACAGGAAGCTTCAGCTGGAAACCTGGTTTCAATCAGGCTGCCAGCTATTCCCTAGGATTCTTTGCGTCTGATGGATCTCTTGTCGACACTCAAACTGTCAATGTAACTGTAATCAATAATGACCGGCCACCGGACATTGACTCAATTGGACCAAAGTCTGTAACTGTTGGAAACAATCTTAATTTTTCGGTTTACGGCTTTGACCCGGATTATGAAGTTATTTTCCTGTTTCATTCTGCACTTCCCGGCAATGCAACTTTTACTGTAGATTCATCATTATCGCCCGGCGTTGGAGGTACATTTGACTGGAATCCTACCTTAAGCGATGTGGGTGTTGATACGGTCACGTTTTATCTTTTAAATGGTGCGTTTAGAAGCGAAGCTGCAGAAGGTTCCGATTCGGAAGTTGTTGTAATTACTGTCCTAACGGCAAATAACCCACCAATTCTTTCTGCAATTGGGAACAAGTCTGTATCAGAAAATATGAATTTAAATTTTACCGTTTCTGCAACAGACCCGGATAAAGATTCCATAATTCTAACCGTACCTGCTCTGCCCGCCGGGGCAACATTTGTTGACAATGGCAACGGAACAGGAATTTTTGACTGGACACCGAGTTTCGACCAAGGGGGGGAGGTTCATAATGTTACATTTATGGCCACAGACGGATCTCTTACGGTCTCGGAAGTTGTAGCAATTACCGTTACAAACGTCAACCGTCCGCCGGTTCTGGATTCAATTGGCACTAAAACTACATTTGAAAATTTAGAACTCTTTTTTGAGGTAACCGGATCTGACCCGGATAATAACATTTTGTCACTTACTACATCTGTTCTTCCAGAAGGTGCTTCATTTTATGATAAAGGCACCGGGTATTTTAGCTGGGTACCAACTTTTGATCAGAGTGGAGGTTACAATATAACTTTCTATCTAACCGATGACAGCATGGCTGTTGACTCTGAAGTCGTCACTATTATTGTTAATGACGTCAACCGTCCACCGGTTTTTAACCTTTATGAACCCAGGTCAGTTGAAGAAGGGGAAAACATCCAACTTCTGATTTCTGCAGTAGACCCCGATGAAACAATTACAACATATAGTACGGCCGCACTTCCTGCCGGGGCATCATTCTCTGACACTCAAATTGGATTTGCCTTTTTTGATTGGATACCTGACTTTACTCAAGCAGGAAAATATGACATAACATTCTACGCCTCAGATGGTGAATTAGAAGATACAATGGTTGTTACAATAACCGTAAACAACGTAAATCAAGCGCCGGTCTTGGACCAAATTGGAAATCAATCTGTTAATGAAAGTGAAAACTTAGGATTTATTGTAAGTGCCACGGATGAAGATGACGAAAGTTTGTCATATTCAACATCACCTTTGCCAGACGGTGCAATATTCTCTCTGGAAGAAGGATTCTGGATTTTTAGTTGGACACCGAGTTTTGATCAGGCGGGAATATATTCGGTTACTTTCTATGTAAAGGATGTAAGTCTTGCAGTTGATTCAGAAGTTATAGAAATTATTGTCTTCAATATCAACCAGCCCCCGGTCATGGATTCAATAGGTACTCAATTTGTTAACGAACAAGAGAGTCTTTTAATTGTAATAACGAGTTTTGACCCGGATGGAGATCAACTGTTTTATTCATTAGGTGCGTCGTTGGTGCCCGGATCACAATTCACTGCTCGAAATGATTCAGCTTTCTTCACCTGGGTGCCGACCTATTCCCAAGCAGGAACCTATGAAATGATTTTCATTGTTGCGGATTTCTTCTTAGGGGATACGGAAACTGTAACAATTATTGTCAATAACGTCAACCAACCGCCAATTTTGGATCATGAGCCGGGTGATGGTGCAATATTATTTGAAGGGGTTTACTTTGAAGATTCGATTTCAGCCATAGACCCAGACGGTACTATTCCAATTCTATCGATAGTTCCTGTTCCACCGGGAGCGACATTTACAGACAATAAAAACGGATGGGGCACTTTCATTTGGACACCGGGATTTGATCAGGCTGGAACATATCCGGTAATGATTTATGCCACCGATGGGGAGTCAACTGACTCCGGATTGGTCACGATTGAAGTTACCAATGTCAACCGTCCGCCGGTTTTGGATTTTGTTGGCGATCAATCAGTGAATGAAGGCGAATATTTGTCCTTCCAGACCTCGGCTTCAGACCCGGATAAGGATTTCCTTTCCTATTTTGTTGGTTCGGAATTACCGTTGGGGGCAACTTTCGTTGATAGCGGAATTGGATTTTTTGAATGGACACCAACTTTTCTCCAAGAGGGTGATTATGACTTGTTTTTCTATGTTTCAGATGGAATCCTGGATGACTTTGAATTAGTCACTATTATTGTTAACAATGTCAACCAACCTCCGGTACTTGATTCAATCGGTCCCAAGTTCGTTGTCGAAGATTCAAATCTGTTCTTTACCTTTTCGGCAGATGATCCCGATACTCCCTTCCCGTCTTTCTCGGCAGCTAATCTACCTTCCGGTGCAGTTTTTCAAGATGATACTAAGGGCACAGCCTCATTTGACTGGACACCACACTTTCTTAATTCGGGAAGATATAATGTTATTTTTTATGTAACTGATGGAGAGTCTATAGACTCAGAAGTTGTCGTAATAACTGTTATTGATAACAATGAACCTCCAATTCTTGATTCTATAGGATTACAAGCAGTTAATGAGGGAAGTAATCTCAATTTCATCATTACAGCTGCTGACCCGGAGGGTAATGTTGTCGGTTTTACCACTTCGGCACTGCCAGCCGGTGCAACTCTTACAGACAATGATGACGACACCGGCGAGTTTGACTGGACTCCGGATTTTTCGCAGGCGGGAGAATATCAAATAACTTTCTATGCTTCTGACGGCAGCCTTGTTGACTCAGAAGTTGTAACAATCACTGTAGGAAATGTCAATCAACCTCCGGTATTGGACTCAATTGGAAACAAAACTGTTGTTGAAGGTCAAAGCCTGTTTTTTACCGTTGATGCAACTGATGAAGATAATAACCCAATTTCATTTTCAACATTTAATTTGCCTCCAACTGCGGAATTTTACCAGGGCAAAGGGAATTACATATTTGACTGGACCCCGGCAATTGGTGACGCCGGTACATATGAAGTAACGTTTTATGCTTCTGATGGAATTGATACTGACAGTGAATTGGTGACTATTGAAGTAGTCCCGCTTGGTAATATTACTACCAATTTTACCAGCATAAATTTTGTTGTCGGTGAATTTGCCCAGTCTTCAGATACTATATTGCTGTCACTCATTTTTGACGGCGGGGACTTACTTCCTGTCATAATCAATACCAGTTCTACCTGGCTGATGATTGACAATTTTGAACCAGAACTCCCGGCCGACCTTAATGTTTTTGCCGACCCAACATCACTTAACCCGGGTGCATATCTTGACACTATATATGTCACCGGCAGCGCAACCAATTCACCGCTTATCATACCGGTTTCTCTTACTATCAATAATGACACTTTATCAGTTATAGCACCGACAATAAGTATTGGTCCCAACCCGCCTTACAGTGACATACTTATTACCCAACCAGATATCAGTATTTTCTTTAGTGAAGCCGTCCAGAGCGGAACCATTCCCGATAACCTAATTATTATCAGTACTCGCAATGGTTTCATTGATTGGTTCTACGATGCTAACAATATGTCTCTTGTCCTGCTGGTGGAAGGCGGCCTTTTTGAACCGATAGATACGATAACTGTAACTCTTGGTACCGGAATTACAGATTTGCTCGGTCAGCCGATAGACAGGTCATATACCCTGACATTCTATACCGGACCGGTAGTTTATCCGGGTGACTGTGACAATAACGGAATAGTTGATGAACGGGATATTTTACCGCTCGGTCTCTTTTGGAATGACTTTGGTCCCCCAAGGGAGCCGGATGAAGCTCCGCTGACTTTTGAACCTATCCCGGCCCATTTTGGTACGGGAGAAATTGACTGGACACCGTTTAGGGCGGTCTATGCCGATGCCGACGGCTCCGGGCAAGTTGATGAGGATGATATATGCGGAGTGGCCTCAAATTATGGTATGTCAAATGCCGCATTTACAAAACTGAGCCAGACCGAATCCGATAATTTCCAAAAGGCCTTAAAACTTTTGGATGCCTCTGTTCTTGAAGCAATGTATAACGCCATTATAGAATGTCCACAGAGCCAGGGACAGTCTATGTTAAAAGATATCTTGGAAGAACAGTTGAGAAATCAATCGGTTGCCGTTTTACCTGATGAGATTACATTATATCAAAACTATCCCAACCCGTTTAATCCGAGCACCACAATTAGGTTTTTCCTTCCCAAACAGGCAACAGTTTCACTGAATGTTTATAGCGTTACCGGCAGAAAAGTAAAGACTTTGATAGATAATGAATCAAGAATTGGCTTAAACTCTGTGGTCTGGGATGGCAAAGATGAATTCGGGAAATCAGTTGCAACAGGAATTTACCTTTACAGCCTCAAGACCAGTAACATGCAGATAAACAAATCAATGCTATTGATAAAATGATAAAAAATTAATATCTGAAAATGGCAAATGTTCAGTAGTTAG
This sequence comes from Candidatus Zixiibacteriota bacterium, assembly GCA_022570975.1. Lineage (GTDB taxonomy): Bacteria > Zixibacteria > MSB-5A5 > GN15 > FEB-12 > JACZYS01. The sequence continues at coordinate 9,694 of JACZYS010000051.1, forward strand.
GGGACAAATTCCACCAGGGCATCATCTGTAAAAAGAGAGCCTAAGGGGAATATGCTCTGGTTTGACAATGTTACTCCGCTCGGTTCAAAAATTACAGTAGTTGAATCAGGTAAAGTAAAAAATGTGGTACTGAAAAAAAGTTTGGCCAATACAGCGTCTCCAGCTGTACTCGCTATTGAACTGTCCGTGACCGTATGAGTGATTGAAATTGCCTTGTAAACCCCAAAAGCATCTACAGAATCAGCTTGGAAAAATATGATATCGGCCAATGGCAAACTTGGATCCAAAACCGCGCTGTCCAATGTCAAAAAATCTGTTACATAGCGCACCTTGAATGAGACTCCATACAGACCTGCAATGTTAAACATTTTAACATCCATACTGAACGTATCCAGTGGCGGGCGCACAATTCTTCTGGGTGTGAATTTTAAAAGTGGTACAACCGGAGAAAGTGAAATCAAAACCGGAGTCGTATCATTTGCGATTAAATTCATTATCGTTGTTCCGGAATAAATTACCGCTGCAGTTTTTAGGTTTATGGCTTCGGCCGTAAATCTCAGGTCAACTTCTGCAGGAAGAGCATCTATCTGACCGACAACAAAAGGGTTGTTGAACTGTAGAGGAGTTACTCTTATTACCTGATTGGATTTTACATCAGAAACAGTAACAATAAATTGGTCAACAATTGCCATCAGTTTTGGAGATGCACCAGAGGTGTTTATCTCTATTTTTATTGAGTTAAGGTCAGTTCTGTTTTCAACTATTCTGCTTTCACAGCCATTAAACAAAACGGTGAATAACAAAAGAATAAAAACAGATGAACAAATTTTTGTTTGAAGTTTAAACAATGTTTAAGTCCTCATTTCAAAATTGATTTAAGAGGCTAAGGCTTAGTTGAAATCCGCTTAAGTCTAAATTTCCGGCATCAGCTTCGCCGCTCATACTGTTTATCCTGAGAGCAATTTTTGTCTTTTCACCCAGACTATTACTGATGGTCGCACCGATTTTTATCATATTTGATTTGCCAAGCTGGTCTTCGTTACTGTCAATATTGAGGTATGAAAGAGTCGGTGAAAAGAACCAGCTAGAGCCAAAGTATCGCCCCACTGTAAGATTTACAAACATTTCATTGCCATACAGTTTAAGGCGGTCTGAGATTTCGTCAGAATTACTTACATATCTGGTGCTTCTTCCTCTAATCGAATATCTTGCTGAGCCAGAGAGTCTGTAT
>JACZYS010000051.1:10934-13365 GCA_022570975.1 Candidatus Zixiibacteriota bacterium
GTTATCAATTAAACCGGCTCCGGAAATACTCATCACCTGCCCCTGTTTGAAAACTTTCTGACCGTCTAACTTGTCCGGCAGATTGGCAGTTAATTTTATGTTAAGTGAATAAGCTGTTACTGACTTATTGAGGTTGAGACCGATTTCAAAACTGAGCAAATCGCCGGGATCATAATTATCTACTCCCTTGTATGGTGAATATTTTCCAATATAGTCATAACTGACACCGGAACCCAAAACAACATTGCCAAAAGTTTTGGCTGCTCCTACGGTTAAATCAAATCCAAAACCTTCTCCAAACCTTCGCATTGGAAACTCAAGAAAACTTTGTGACAATAGATCAACAACTTCTCTTTCTACAGAAAAATCGAGTTCTGTCTTTCCGGTGGGGAGATTAATTCCTCCGCTAAGTAGAATCTGGTCGTCTGAAAATGATCTGGCGATCTGAATTCGTAAATCACCAATTCCTTTAAGCTCAGTTTTCGAACTGTCGCTTGCTAATTCATTGTTTGAGTTGGCAATGTAATAACGAGCTTCCAAATTATCCTTTAGTGCAATAAATCCGCTAATAGGAACCCATGTCTGAATTATCTCAATATTTTGACTGGCATCGGAAGAGGTAAGTTCCCACTTGGTATAAACGAAACCTGTGGAAGCAGAAGATGCCTGACCAAAAATAATCTGACTTTTTGAGGAACCGGACAAAATTAATAGAAGAGCAATAGTAGAAAGGAAGCATCTATTCAGTTTAGTCACCATCCAAGTCTCCTCTCACCGCCGCAGAACCAATTGGGTCTTTGACTTTGGGCGTTGTCTTTGTCGGGTCGCTTGGGTCTTCACCCTCCGGCTCAAGAATATTTGTTTCGGTGAGAAGCCCGGTTAGCCATTGACCGCTATTGGAGCTGGTTGAAAGAGTTCCCTGCATGAAAGTAACTTCCAGATCACCAATTGTAGCGACACCAAACTGCTGGGCCATAGATGCTGCCGTTGCTGCCAGCAGTTCTTCTCCGGCCTCGGAAAAACTATTGTCGAGTTCAAGGGCAATTTCAAATTCAATCTGGGCACTCCCAAAATCACCATTACTTTTATGTTCCAATCCCCGGCTGTATGCCAAAAAGGCAAGTGCCGACTCAGTTGGAAACTGCATAATTGAATCTCTCTCAGCAGCTGTTAGTTTTATACCGAGATCATCAATGATATTGAAAACAAAATCCTTTTGAATTTTGAAAATATTTTCAATTTTTGACTCACCCGGATCAGTTTGCCTGGAAGTTTTATCGACCGTATTTATGATTACGCCGTCCAGGCGTATTTTATCCAGTTCTGTGCCGGTCAATTTTGCCGTTACAATATTTCTACTTCCCAGAATTCTGCCAACCCGTGGGGCTAAGGCAGTATTTGCATATTCACTTTTTGAGAGCTGAAGTTCTTTTAAAAGAATATCAATTTTCATTCTCTCAACCAGCTTGAGAGAGCTTACTTTTGATAAGTCAGCTGAAGTTATCTCGGCCAGTCCAAACGCAAGCGGAGCGGTTTCCGGAGGGAGGAGAGAGCCGTCAAAATTTACTACGGCCATCGTGTTTTCCGGAATAGAGCTGACATCAATATTACTTTCGTCACTTAATGCATCAGAAATTTCCTTGTTCAGACTCAATCTTATCAGTTCATCCAGATGAGACTTTATCTGTGAACTGGTCCGTCCGTCAGGACTAAAACCCAAGGCATACCCAAAAGCTTTAATTGCCTTGTCATATTCTTCTCTTGCTTCAAAAACAAGACCCTGACAGAGAAAAGTTCTGGGGTCAGTCAGGCTGGCATTTTTTAATGCATCTTCTGCCTTTATAAGTTCACCGGATTTGTAATAGGCAAATCCAAGTTCACTCCAGGCTTTGCTCTTCTGGGGATTTTCAGCTATTTCCTGATAATATAGCTCAATTGCTCGACTATATTCCCCCTGGTCAACCAGCTTTTTCCCCTGTGAAATCAGACCGCCGGAGCAGGAAAGAAAAAAAGCAGCTCCAATTATCAGAAAAAATAAAAGAATGATATTTGCTGAATTCCGTTTCATAATCATAATGTACTTGATAAGAAACTCCCTTTATGAAGCTAATGGGCGATAAATGTCCATTTTTCTTTTGGCTTCAACGAAGTCATTGTCAAGTTCGTATGCGGTTTTAAAATATTCGAAAGCTTTCTTATAGTCATATTCATCTTCATATTTCAGACCGATAGAATATTGAGTGGTAGCATCAAGAGATTCTGTTCCACCCACTTCAATTTCTTTTATTTCTTCTTTACTGAGCAGGATTTCCAGTTTGTCACAAATCCCTTTTACCAGACTCTTTTGAATTTTAAAATAATCAGGTTTGCCGTCTTCGGAAACGGTGGCGACAATTTCGGATGTCTCCACGTTGAAAACTCTCAAAACCAT
>JACZYS010000248.1 GCA_022570975.1 Candidatus Zixiibacteriota bacterium
GTTGTTTTGTTTGCTGTTTTTCCACTGATTTAATGAAAATGCTTTCGCATCTAATGTGATACCATGAAAACTGAATCGTTCGCCTGACAGAACTCTCATAAAAAGCCAAACAGCTGTAGATGCAACTTGCATATTTAATGAATAAACTTGAGGAGCAATGATATCAGCACCTTTGATATATCCCATATTTTCAAAACGCTCTTGTTCTTTATTGTCTAAGAATTCTTTCATCGCTTTCTGCCTATCAAATAATTCAGAACAATAGAGACACATTCCTGAATCAGGCGTAATATAGATTACTTGCCCACCTACATGTTTTATTTTCTTTTTTTCAATGATTACGCCAGTACCACAGTCTAGGTAGGGTATACCGTGAGCTACGGATAATTGATTTATAGCAAACCTCACTGCATTTGAGTCAAGAGCTCCAATAATAATGTCACACTCTTTGAAAACTTCCTGATTTCCTTTTTCTAAGAAATCTCCGTTGATAACTTCTGAATCTTGTTTTGGATTGAATGACTTAATTGCTCTTTCGGCCACTATTACTTTACTTATCTTATGATGAGCATCAAGCAGGGTAGAATTTGTAAGCCGATTTAGGTTAGATAATTCCACATTATCTTTGTCAATAATGATTATTTTCTGTGGGTACAGACGCATGATTTGCTCAACAAGTACTGACCCCAACCCACCGACCCCAACTATACCGATAGTCATAGTAGCTAGTTTTTCTTGCAAACTTTCCCCAAATAATCTGATATGGCGGTCACATATCTCGGTAATTTCGCTGTCCCTGATTGAATTCTCTTTATCACACGTTATAATCTTCATGTTCATTCCTCTTACAAAATTACTATTTTACCGATTGGTTGCAGCATATCAGACTCAATTTCCCACATTCTTGCTTGAGCAATTTCAGACGATTCACCAAATACGATAAAACTGATTTTGGTGCCTTCTAGGTACTGTTTGAAGTATGGTATTTTGGTATGGATAGCTTCTTGGTCATCAATAGAACTGAAACTCACATCATGACTCCACGGATGAGTATGTATGTCAAGCAGATGATACCGATGTTTTAGACAAAGTCTCAGAGCTTTTTCAGTAAACTCAGGTGCAAAAGCGACTCTTGTCGGATTCCGCGTATAATAATCTCTCTTTTTGGGAACCAAGATTTTGTTTACTAAGATCTTATGTGAATTTTCTGTAGTAGATTCCTTGTAACAGGCATAGACGGCAGATTCAAGATCCTGTCTTTCATAAAGACTCTTTTTGAGCAGAGCATAATCTTTGTACTTAAAGATAATTTGTCTTTTCATGATAGTACCTCGTTTGCTCCAGCTTCCATGCCCTTGTAGAGTCCGTCCAAAACATGTAAAAGATTAACTCCCTTTTCACATTTCATGTTTGGATTCCAGCCCTCATTTATATGGAATGAGAATCGTGCCAGATACTTTTCAGCTAGATCGTTAAAAGAATGATTCTCAAAGTAGTGTCCGGGAACTCTTCCGTTTATAGCTCTCAGTCCCCAATTCAAGTAAAACCTCTCTGGCGGTGAATAAAATATTTGAGAGCCTTTCGGGAGTACGATAAGAAGTTCTGTATAAATTTGTTTCCAATTTGAAGGAAGTCTAAAGCTCATGATTTTGATTGACTGCAATGATTTCTTATTGATTGCAACATTATACTTCCCAAAACGTCTGCTTAAAAGCCGACTGTTTTGTAAAATCCAGTGTTCATGTTTTTGTAGATATCGATAATCTATTGACATATTTAACCTCAAAATTATTTGTTGTGAGTTCAAAGAGAAGTGGCAGGAGCCTTCTACAACTATCTGCCACTTCGTTTTACTAGTTATTGCCGTTTTCAAAAACTACTGGCGGTAACGTCTTTGAATACTCTGGCAACGGTTTGTTCGGATCTACTGTCATCAGGCTCTCATAGTCAGTATCAATGACTTCATCCTGTCTTTCCTGATTCACTCTTTGAGAAAGAGGGTCAGTATAATCTGAAAATAAACTTTTCCAAAAACTCATATTATCTCCTTAATTGGTTAAAGGTTTACTGTTTTTACCTGGCCAGGTTTCATTCTTATTTCTCTTCATATAAAATCTTGAATCCAGCAGTCACAAATAACATCTGAATTCCCCACAACACAGTCCCCTTAAATCCAGCATATTTGCATGATGCCTGAAAAATTATAATTGCATCCGGCCCCGGTATGGCTGTATTTTTATCGATCCAATAAATCCAGATTGGATATGAAATGATTCCGAATAACAAAAAAATACGGTGCCAATGAATGCGAACAGTCTGAACTTGATTTACGCTTCTTTGAAGTAACTGAGTTTCTTCCGGCGGACTCTTCAATGTCTTATTGATATTCATAATTGCTACCCCCAAAATTAAAAGTCTGAACACAGATACAAAACCGGAACATTCAAGACAAAACGGTAATGTCTCACCCATTCCCAAATCTGGTCCGCAAAGATCGACCCAAATCCAGAGAAGTCTACAACCTAAAAGCAAAGCTATAATGCTCATTATTTTGGTCATATAAACTCCTGTAAGTTGATCAAATCACCAGCCAGAACTATTTCAACAGGACACGGAAGTTCCTTCTGCGAAGAAATTAACAGTTGAAGATCTTTCTTCATTGAGCGCTTTGTTACAGCAAAGATGAGTTTGTTAGGCAGGTAGTTATCAGCAAGATCTTTTTTTAGATTTGAAATTT
>JACZYS010000249.1 GCA_022570975.1 Candidatus Zixiibacteriota bacterium
GAGTGGGTGAAGCAGCTGCCTTGGTTATAGCCGAAGAATTTAAGACAGTTAATAATCTCGCCTCGGTAAAATTGGATGACCTGATAAATATCAACGGCGTTGGCCCCAAAATCGGGCAGAACATTTTTGACTTTTTTCAAGATAAGAAAAACAAGGCAATGCTGGCCAGATTCAAAAAAGGGGGAGTTCTTTTTGAAGAATATCTCAGTGAAAAAAAAGGAGGAAAACTAAACGGACTCTCTTTTGTAATTACCGGTACTCTTTCCAAACCAAGAAACCATTTCAGAACTCTAATTGAAAACTCAGGCGGAAAAGTTAGTTCGGCCGTATCGGCTAAGACCAATTATCTACTGGCCGGCGCAGATGCCGGTTCAAAACTAGCCAAAGCAAAAAAACTTGAAGTCAAAATAATTTCAGAAGATGAACTAACTAAACTTCTTTAGGCTTAAACCCTGGCCCGGTTATGATTTCACAATTAGAACGGCAAGGCCTTAGCGAGAGCTGAGCTTTTTATCAATTTTATTAAGCATGGTTGCTATTTTGTTAACTTTGTTTTCCAGTTTCTTAAAGTCAGCATGCTTGACCAGCTTTAAATCTTTAACAGCTCCTGTAATATCCTTTTGAACCTTACCCGCTTCCAGGCTGAATTTTTTTCTAAATTTCTCAGTAGATTTTTCAGCTTTGCTCAAGAGTTCCATAACGGCTTTTTTCCGGCTGGACTTGTCCAGATCACCTCTTTTGATGAGGTCATCGATAATTCTCTCAGCCTTTTCTTTGGTAACATGCAGAGCACCAATTGATGCCAATATAGTGTTTTTTAATAGCGACATAGACTTGTCACCTCCTTTAGATATTATTTCGTTCAAAAGTTCCTTGGCCTCTTTGATATCATTCCATGATGATGTTTCAGTCAAAAAAACCCTTCCTAAAACCGCCAGCGAAATATCTTTGCCGGTTGCAGTATCAATTATCTTAATTTCTATTCCGTTCTTGATCATTTTTGCGATATCAGCGTGAGTAACCACCCGGCTGGTCTCGGTATCATAAAAACGGCGGTTTTTATATCTTTTTATTATCTTCAAATCTACCTCTACATTACAATATGGTGCACTGCACCATAAAAGTCAAGAAAAAAAAGCCCCTGCGGACCATAAATATTTTTCTCAGTTTATTAATTTTCTCAATATCTCATATATATTCTATTATGAATCGGAATTCCCGGCAGACATCAAAACAATATTTATTATTTCAAGCAATCTTTCACAGGCAAACGGTTTCTTGATAAACATATCTCCGCCGGACTGAAACGACCGACCCATATCTTCATCCCGGTCTTTTCCGGTTAAGAAAACAATCGGAACATTCTTGCATTCTTTAGATTTTTTTATCTGCTCGCAGACATCATATCCGTCGGTGCCGGGCATCATAATGTCTAGCAGGATTAAGTCTGGTTTAAATTCTATTGCCTTTTTAATAGCGTTCTGAGGGTCATTTTCAACGGACACTTTAAAACCAAACTCGGTCAAATATGTATCAATGATTTCAGTGATTTCTTTTTCATCGTCAACCACCAAAACTTTTGAATTTGCTTGTACCTTATAAGACATATTTTCTCACTTGATGCTAATTAATACTATATCAATTTTCTAATAATGTATCGTCACAATTGATGATAAATTTAGCAAATATTGCCTGCTGTAATCGTATTGTTTTGGGCAAAAAGGCTAATTTTAATTGCCTCTGAATCTACTTAAGATTATTCTTCAAATTATGAGTAAATCAAAAGAAATAAAAATTGTAGCCAGAAACAGAAAAGCTCGTTATGAATACGAGATTAAGGACACTTTTGAGGCCGGGATAGCCCTGAAAGGGAGTGAGGTAAAGTCTGTCCGGGAAGGTAAAATCATTATTTCTGACTCATATGCTTTGATTGAATCAGGCGAAGTTATTCTGAGGAATCTCCATATTTCTCCTTACAAACAGGCCTTAGAAAACCCAGACCCGGATCGCCCCAGAAGATTATTACTGAATAAAAGAGAGATTAGAAAACTGAAAGTCTTATCCGAGCAAAAAGGGATGACTTTAATCCCCCTTTCTGTTTATTTCAGGAATAATCTGGTTAAAATTGAACTTGCTTCGGCTATTGGGCGTAGAAAGTATGACAAGAGGCAGGCAATTGCCAAAAGAGAAGCTGACCGAAAAATTAAAAGGGCAAAATCTGTTGACTACTAATATTTCTGAATTTTATAGAAAAAGATCAAAAACTGTCATTCTTTTATTTCTATCAATGTTCTTGTTTTTGGTTCCGCCAGAAAGTTTTGGGTTTGATATCCAGATTTCAGGAAATAAAGAAAAGGTTGAATCATTTAAGGAGAACAATATTGAGTATTTCTCTTTTTCAGAATATGTGGAATTTGTCGGCGGCAAGTTAGACTGGAAAGTGATTGGTCATTCCATAACATATACTCTTGGAAAAAACTCTTTTGAAATAAATCTGGGCTCTTCATATTTCAAACTCAATGACACTGTCTATAACATGACCTACCCGGCCAAATTAAGAAACGGAAAACTGTTTCTTTGTCCTTTGACATTTGTTCCCTTCTTAGATAAAGTTACCGCTCACCAAATAAGATATCTGCCGGGTAAAAGCTCTATCCGGGTAGATTCCGACTTTTTTAATGTCACCGATGTTGCCGTATCCCACAAGGCCAACGGAATGCTGATAGAAA
>JACZYS010000250.1 GCA_022570975.1 Candidatus Zixiibacteriota bacterium
TTGAAATGATGTTAGGTGTGTTTCTTTTGGTTGTGCTTTTTGTTCATCAGAAAATTAAAACCGGAAAAATAAGCCTGCCTGCTGATTCCATTACCATTTCTCTGGCAGTTTTTTTGTTGGTGATGCTTCTCACAATTTTCACTTCGATTGAAAAAACAGAGACTTTAAATGCATGTAAGGAATTCTTGAAGATTCTTATTTTTTACTTTCTCATAATTTCATTGATAACAAACAGAAAAAGATTCATTGCCTTTATAGCTGTATATTGTTTGATGATTGGAAAAATAGCTTTTGATGCTTTCAAGTCATATTTCTCAGGCAGCTATGTTACAACGATGGGGATCGACAGGATATTCGGGCAGACCTCGGCAGGCGGAGACCCCAATTCCCTGGCGGCAACGATGGCGATAACTATTCCGATAGTAATAGCCTCGGCAATTTATTTTAGGAATGTTATATCTAAAACTTCTCTTTATGTTTTGGGCGCATCAATGACAATTCTGATAGCTATCACCGGATCAAGAGGCGGTCTCCTCGCTTTTTCCGGAATTCTTCTTGGGGGGCTGATATATACCAGACATAAATCAATTGCAATCTTGGCGGGCGTTGTTCTTTTGGTTGGCAGTTGGTTCCTCTTGCCAGACCAATATCAGGACAGATACAGGACTATGGTCGATGTGGAGGATGCCAACGAAACTTCATCGGGAAGGATTGTGATCTGGACAGCAGGGGTAAAAATGATTGCGGACAAACCGCTTCTGGGAATAGGTGCCGGGGCTTTTGCGTGGGCAACCGGAAGAGGAAACTATGGAACACGGAAATATGTTCAGGCTCACAATCTATTGATTCAATTGACCGCTACAACCGGGTTTATTGGACTGGCTGTATGGCTCTCTTTTTTGTTTAATTTTTTGACCCGTTTGAGAAAACTTGCCAGAAGAGCCAGAGATGATTACAAGTACCGTTGGGTTTCATTATACAGCAAGGCTTTTGTGGTTTCTCTTATTGCTTTGTTTGTTGCCGGATTATTTGGACATAATCTCTATCGCTATAACTGGTATATGATGGCAGCACTGACCGTAGCAATGACCAATATTATTCAAAACAAGGAGCTTCTTGAAGAAGCAACAGGTGATGAATCAAACAATATTGATTCAATTGAGGCTACAGAAAAAAAGTTAGAAGCATAATATTATGAGCAGACTGTATTCTCATTTCTTCACCGCATTGCTAAAGCTTAAGGCAAAAATCAAAAACAACTCTCAGTATGAATATTATGAAATCTTTGCAAAAGAGCAGTGGCTTCCTCAAAAAAAACTAGAAAAGATACAGCTGGAGCGGCTTAACAAATTAATAGCTCACGCAATTACCAAATCAAATTATTACAGAGAGAAGTTGGAGAACATTAAAAATAAGACCCATGGTCTGTCATCGCTTGAAGAATTGGCAACCCTCCCCCTCCTTAAACGTTCTGACCTGCAGAGTAATTACAAGGAAATATTGGCACCGATAGATGATACATTATATGCCGACTCATCCGGCGGCTCAACCGGTAATCCGGTGAATTTTTTTCACGACAATAATTATAAAATGTTTGGGCAGGGGCTTCATCTATTGTTTTTGTCCTGGTTAAATATTCAAGAGGGTGACAAGACAATTGTTTTTTGGGGCGCAGATAGAGATTTTGGGTCGATGAGCCTGAAAGAAAAAATTTACCGGAAGTTAGAACGGATAAAGTCACTTAATTCTTTCAATGTAGATATGGCCTCGCTTGATTCTTTTCTTGGTGAGACAGAAAAATTTAAACCATCTTATATTGTTGGATATGCGTCTTCTTTAGAGCAGGCCGCAAAAAGAATAAATGAAACTAAAGAATATAATATCAGACCTCGCGCAATCAGGTCAGCGGCTGAGATGCTATATAGCCACCAGAGAGAAGAGATTGAAAAAGCGTTTAAGGCTAAGGTTTGTAATTTTTATGGTTCCAGAGAAATAAATAACCTTGCGGCCGAGTGTGATGAACATAACGGTCTTCATATTTTTTCATCGGGAAGAATTATTGAGATTGTTGATGATCACGGTAACTGTTTACCTGACGGTGAGACCGGGCGGATTATTGTAACTGATTTGAGTAATTTTAGTTTTCCGTTTATCAGGTATGAGATAGGCGATATTGGCGCTATTAATAACGAACCGTGCAGCTGTGGAAGAAGCTACCCCCTGCTTAATGAAATTTCGGGAAGGGCATCTGATATTTTAACTTTTGGTGGAAAATATATTCATGGCGAGTTTTTCACTCACCTTTTTTATGGTCAGACTTCGGTTAAACAATTTCAGGTAGTTCAGGAGTCGGAAAATCTGCTCAGAATAAAAATAAAAACTGACAACAAGGAGATTGATCTTTCGGCTTTTTTCCTTCCCATAAAAGAGAAGATTGGTGAATCGGTAGAAATAAAAATAGAGATAGTTGATGAAATTCCGACCCTTAAGTCAGGGAAATTCCGGTTTACGGTTTAATGGTACGTTCACTCCCGACGCCGGGCCGGCGGGGGGGACCGCCTCGATGGGAAATCATTTCCAATTTCGGGTGAATTTTAGGAGGAACAAATGATGAGTGCATCAGTTCGACCTTGGCCATTGATGGCAGTAATTGTCGTGATGGCGTTAATTGCCGGGGGAATTGGAGCCACGTATCTGCCAGCCCCATTATTG
>JACZYS010000251.1 GCA_022570975.1 Candidatus Zixiibacteriota bacterium
AGAGATTCCGGCTCAGTCTTTGTTGTCGAAGGATATTTTGATTTTATTTCTCTCTGGCAGGCCGGGATTAAAAATGTTGTCGCCTCATCGGGCACCGCTTTTACTTTAAATCAGGCCAGACTCTTGGCCAGATTTGCAGAAAACGTTTATCTCTTTTTTGATTCCGACTCAGCCGGACGAAAGGCAGCCTTAAACTCGGTTGACTCTCTCTATGATGCCGGACTGGAAGTCAAAGTTATTGAAGCAGCCAGCGGCCAGGACCCGGATTCTATTGCCAGAGAAGATGGGAAAGATAAAATTATGCAGCTGGTGGAATCAGCCCCGGGATTTATTCCGTTTAAACTAAAGGAGATTGACCTCACCGGAGCGGGTATTATTGAAAAAGAAAAACTGGTCAAAGAGATTTCTGAAGTGGGCAGCAATATTTCTGACCCAACCAGACGGGCTCTATTTTTCAGTGAAGCATCCAATTTGATGGGCGTTGAGTTAAACCTCTTTCTGTCACAGGTAAAAAAGAGCGACAAAGATGTTTCCCTTATCCCCTCGGCCAAGAGCAGATTCAGTCCTATAGAGTTTAATCTTTTATCACTTCTCTTTAACAATCCGGGTAATATTGATTATGTCCTGGAAAATATTTCGGTCGATGATTTTGACTCAAAGGATCTGGCCAGACTTTATTCGGCATTGATAGTACAATATAAAAATGAAAGCAGAATAAATATAGAAAGACTGGCTGACAATAACAGCGACACAGAATTTATTTCTCTGGCCACAGAGATTGCCTCGGTGGAATGGGAAGATTCAAAAATTGATGAACAACTTACAACAATTGCCAGGAATTTTGTGGATAGAAAAAGAAAGAGAATAAGAGAAAAACTAAAACATGATTTGGCTATCGCTGAACAGAATGGCGACACAGAGAAAGCAGAATTGATTCTCAAAGAAATGACAAGTTTCGGTTTATATGCTGACAAGAATTAAAATTAAAGGCCTGGCCTTGCTTGATAAAGCCGAGGTTGATTTAAAGCCGGGACTGAATGTTTTAACCGGAGAAACCGGAGGCGGTAAATCAATTTTTGTAAAAGCAATATCGCTGGTGCTTGGTGAAAGAGCTGAAAAAGACAACATCCGCCATGGGTCAGAATCTTTGGAGGTTGAAGCTCATTTTGATATCAACAAGCTGAGCAAACCTGACCGACTAAAATTTGAAAATTACAGTTCTGACAACAAAATTTGTCTGTCAATTATTGTTTCCAAAGAAGGAAGCTCAAAATCAAAAATAAATAATATCCAAATAGGAAAAACTAAGCTGCAGCAACTTTCTTCCTCACTGGCAGAAATTGTCGGGCAGCATTCAAGTCAAATGCTTATGGACGAGGAAAACCATCTCGATTATCTGGATCAGTATGGAAATCACTTAGAGCTATGTAACCAAGTTGCTGATCTGTTTTATCAATATAAAACTGTATCAGATAAACTTAACCTTCTTGTCAGAAAAAAAGAAGAGCTTATCGCCGCAAGAGAGCTTGGCCAGTTTCAAAAAAATGAACTTGAAAAAGCTGATTTACAAATTGGTCAGGAAGAGAAACTAAAAAACGAGCTCTCGGTTTTAAATTCGGCCCGCTTGCTGATGCAGTCAACCTCGCAAATACTAAATATTATTTCATCGGAAGAACATTCCCTAACCGATCTCATAAATTCCATCACTTTTGAAACCCGGAAGATGGCCGATAAAGATAAAAGTCTGGATAAACAGATGGAGCGGGTTAACGACTTAAAATTTGAAGTCGAAGAAATTCGCAGTGCCTTCGAGCAATATGGCAGCTCGCTGGTGGATGACCCAAAAAAAATTGAAGAGCTCAATGACCGTCTGGATGAAATATATAGGATGAAATCCAAGTATGGCGGATCGGAAGAAGCTGCCCTCAATAAACTTGATGAGCTTAAACAGCAGCTAATGGCAAATCCGGATGTGGAAAAGCAGATAAGTGAGCTTGAGAAGGAGAAACATAAAGTCCGGAAGCAATATCAGAAAATTGCGAGTGAACTCTCCTTGAAAAGAAAAAATGCAGCCAAGCTGCTGAGAAAAACTATTATCAAAGAATTAAAAGATTTGTCTATTGATAACTCTGATTTTGATTTTCAATTTTTATATGAAGAGGATGAAAACGGGATTAGCTCAAACGGTATCAAAATAAAACCAACCGAGGGCGGATTTGAAACCGGAAGGATTCTTTTTTCGGCCAACAAAGGCGAGCCGCTTAAGTCACTGGTCAAAACTGCCTCCGGGGGCGAGATATCCAGAGTTCTTCTTGCTCTCATATCAATCAGATCCAAAAAGCTAAAACAAAACCATAGATTATTGGTTTTTGACGAAGTTGACTCCGGAATCGGCGGCCAAACAGCTCATAAGCTGGCTGAGAAATTGAAATCTCTTTCAGGCAGCAACCAGCTGATTGTGGTAACTCATCTCCATCAGATAGCCAGAGCTGCCGACTATCATCTGGTCGCCAGCAAATTTGAAGATAAAAACAAGCGGACGGTTATTCAACTTAAGTCATTGGACACCGGGGAAATAGCAGGAGAAATAAAAAGAATGATTGCCTTGCCTGAAGAACAAAATAAAGATTGAATAATATAAAATTGAGCTGGTAGGTATTTAAGAGAGTGACAGATTTAATCGAGAATGAAATATATTGTTCTTGT
>JACZYS010000052.1 GCA_022570975.1 Candidatus Zixiibacteriota bacterium
AAACTGAGACAAGTCAAGCTTGTAAGGTTTAATCACCACCGGATATGTAGAGTCCGGTCTGGTAACAATGTGGGCCTTAATTATAACTTTCTTGTCCGTCTGACCTTCGTTGGTTTTTATCCTGGGACTCTTTGTAACTCTGTTTTTGTACTTCTTGGTAGAGAAGATTATTTCTAGTATAGTGCTGTCACCGACAGCAAGAACGTCCTTTGCAAGAGGAGCCTTGGTGCATCCTCAACCGGGCGTTATTTTGAGAATTTTTAAAGTATCATCGCCGGTTGATTTTAACCAGAACTCATGAGAAATCTTTGAGTTCTGCGGCGCATATCCAAAATTGAAAGTACTATTCTGAATAGTCAATCTTGGTGCAGAAATTGCAACTCCGCTTAAGAGAAACAAAAACAGCAATAGAATTATTGAATATTTAAGATTCTTCATCTTTTACGATTCCTTTTCGTATATGGTCATGTTATATATAATCTTTTCGTCCTTTGAAAATCAATCTTTATTTATAAATTTTTCGCCTGATAGGGACGGTTATTTTTGTATTTGACGGATCAGTAGCCTCAAAAGTAAGGTAACTTATGAACTCAGTGTCTGCATACTCTTTGTTCAGGATAATTGTTCCAATAGCGGCCGACAAGCCGTTTATTACTTCCGGCAAAATAATCTTATACTTATCAGAGCTCGGTGATGTTTTTCTCAACATCAGGTCATGTTCAAATTTGTTTGATATCTGAAAATCAATAGAGTCAATATCTCTGTCATAAATTTTAGCAAATTCCAGTCGGTAAGGGAGGACGCTAATTATCGGCGAACTTTCAGGTTCGTCAATTACCAGTCCCCGCATTTCAATCTTATAAACAACATCACCGGCATTGGTATATATACGGGGAATAATTAAAGCTCTGCCCATCTGTACCTCTACATTCCAGGTCATGGTAACTTTCATACTATCACCGGGAGCAATAGACTTTCTTTCTAACGGCAAAACTGCACAGGCACAGCCGGTTCTTATTTCAGAGATCTTTAGCGTTTCACTGCCGGTTGACTTAAACCAGAAGTCATGGACTATGGTTGAATTCTGGGGGAAAATTCCGAGATTCAGATCGGCGTTCGGTATTTCCAGAACCGGTTGAGAATTTGCAATTTGAGTCATACCGGTAATAAACAGGATAATTATTAAGCTCTTAAGTTTCATATATCTTTATATTATTAACTGATTCAATTGTTCCATCAGATTTTAGTATATTGCATTTCAGCCGCTTAGTCAAACAGTTCACAAATCAAAAATCTTGCCGGGATTTAAGATATTGTGGGGGTCAAATTCTTTCTTAATTTTCTTCATATAGTCAACTGATTTTCCATGCTCAATCAGAAAGTGACTCTTATGCCCCAGACCAATTCCGTGCTCACCGGAAACCGTCCCTTCCAACTCTACTGATTTTCTGATTATCCTGCTGTTAATTTCGTTGCCCTCTTTCCATTCTCTTTCATCATCCGGATTGGCCAAAATTAATGCATGAAGCAGCCCCATTCCAACATGACCAAAGCAGAAAACCGGAATCTTATATTCTGATGATAATTGAGTGCAGAATTGAACCGCTTCCGGCAGTTTTGAAATTGGGAAAGCGATGTCATTTCTGATAATCTTTTTCCCCGGGCTGAAATGCTTTATTGACTCGGTAACAAAATGCCTTATTTCCCACGGATTCTGATTTTCGGCCAAAAATATTTCCCGGCCATTATTTTCCAAACAAATTACTCTTGCTGATTCAGCTTCTGATTTTGTTGACTCATTATTTCCATGGAACTCCAAAAAGAGATAGGGAGAGACAGTCAGCTTGTAATCTTTCAGTTTGTTGACGGACTCAATTACCGGGGAATCAAGGAACTCAATGGCGGCTATATCTATCCCAAACTTTCTGATTTCAGAAACAGCTTTTGCGGCTGAAATTTGATTATCAAAGGTAAAGGAATTTTGAAGTGTATGTTCAGGTAATCCAGATAAACTTAAGGTAATAGAAGAGATAACGCCAAGCGTTCCTTCCGAGCCGACAATCAGGTCAACAAGATTATATCCACTGGATCTCTTTGTTGCCCGTGAGCCAAGTTTTATAATTTCACCAGCGCCGGTTACAATTTCCAGTTTCAGGACATAGTTTTTTGTTCCTCCATACTTAACCGAGAAAATTCCGCTGGCATTGGTGGAAACCATTCCGCCTATAGTTGCCAGATGTCCGGAGCCGCCCGGTGAGGGAGGGAAAAAGAGGCCGTCTCGCTTAATTTCATTATTGAGGTCATCAAATATTATTCCCGGTTCAACTTCAACCTGCAGGTCGTCAGGCCAGTAATTCTTAATTTTGTTCATCCGGCTTAAATCCAGAACAATTCCACTCTCGGCCGGGATAGCAGACCCTTCCAGAGCCGATCCAGAGCCTCTGGCCGTGATTGGCAGCTTAAATTCTATGGCCAATTTGACTATCTGAGAAATTTCGTCAGTGCTGTTTGGCCAGACAACAACCGATGGCAGAACGGCCGGAAATGATGATTCATCCCGCGAGGCAGTTTCCAAGTGAGATCGATGAGTAGAATATCGTTCTTCGGGCAGGAAAGATGACAGTTTATTTATGAGTCCTGATGTCAAATTATGTCTATGCTCCTATAATTTTTGCAAATCTCTTGATTGTAATATTACAAAGGGAAATTAGAGAAATAAACAAAAAAGCCGGACTATGATTAGTCCGGCTTCACAATTTTGAAGTGTTTCTAAGATTAGCTCTGGCCGTTATTTCCGCTATCTCTTTTATTGGAAGCGATGAAATAGTAGGCCAGGAATCCGACCCCGGAAAACAGAAACATCATGCCTAAAACAGTTTCATTACTGATATAATAAGGAAATATTTCTTTTGAAACCATCGCCAGACCTATTCCCACAAGAACAAATCCCCATTTCAGGTCGCTTTGGACACCGCTTGATTTAGAGAATTTATCATATAAACTCTTAACGCTGTCGTTAACTTCTCCTTTTTCAATCAGCTCTTTTCTGGTCTTGTAGTCAGTTATAATTTTGAAAACAGCTACTATTGCTCCAAAAACGATAGAGACTATCAAGATTGCTTCGATATCAGGCATTGCTTTCTCCTTTGTTAAGGTTGTTTTGTTATTTCTTTGTTCTAAATCATGAGACAGACAGGTAGAATAAATGTTACATTCATTTTTTTTATATTTGCAACATCTTTTGGAGATAACTGTCGTATATTATGAATGTGGAATATTTAACTGAGAAAGAAAAACGGTTGGTAGAGACCATATTGTCGGGTGATAAGAACGCTTTCAGGCAGATTATCAGTGATTATCAGAAGCTCGTCAGCCATATAGTTAATAAAATGATTTCAAATAGTTCAGTTCACGAAGATTTATGCCAGGAAGTATTCATAAAAGTATATAAGAACCTGAGTGGCTTTGGTTCAAACAGCAAACTCTCCACCTGGATTGGGAAAATTTCATATAATCATTGCCTTAATTATATTGAAAAAAAGAAAATGCCCGCCTGGAGCGACCTCGGAGATGGTACTCTGAGTATTGACTCGGTGAGCGGCGACTTCAAAACACCTTTGGAATTAACTGAGCTTTCAGACATATCCGAAAGGCTGAGAGAGCAGATTAACAATTTGCCGGGGAAATTTAGATTGATTCTGACCATGTATCACCTTGATGAGCTTAAATATGGAGAGATTGCAAAAATTATGAAGCTGCCTGAAGGAACTGTCAAGAGCTATCTTTTCAGGGCCCGCAAACTTCTAAAAGAAAATCTGCTCACCAGATATAATCGTGAGGATTTATGCGCATGAAACATTTGACAGATTTAGAATTACAGCTTTATCTCGACGGCAGTTTGCTTCCTGACAATAAAAAAATCGTCTCCCATCTGGCTGGATGCGATATTTGTAAACTGGAGCTTGAGCGTTATAAAACTGTTTATGCTGAACTAAAGAATGAAGATGAGGCCATTCTTTCGGCCAGTTTTGCTGATAAGGTAATAGCTGCTTTGCCAGAGAAAAAACAGTCATTTGCTTTTTTGAATTCGGAGAGCTTTATGTATGCAACAGCCGCCGTAATGATGATAATAACGGTTTTGTATTACGGAGAAAGTTTTGCTCACCTCAAAAACGTTTTTGTCTCTTTAGGGGAAAAAATCTTAGGTTACAATTACTTGAATTTCACAAGTTTATCTCAATATCCGGAACTCTCAAACAGCCTTGTGGAATATGCAATTGCTTCCGTTGTCCTGATATTATTCTATGCAAAAGCTGAAAAGATTATTAACTTTTTCAAGAACAAAACGGCCACTATATCTATATAGCCTTGCTGCCTTATGTTAGTTATTGGCTATTTTCGTTGAATGTCAGAAATTAACTTCATAGAGAGAGCTTCAAGAAATTTTGCTTGACAGAAATGCAATTTTCTTCATACTTTTGGAAAAATAAATCAAAACCAGAAAATGGGAGTTTGAAAAATGAAGAAAGCAATTATTTCTCTCGCAATTGTTGCCATGGTAACTTTTGTGGGAATGAACTATATCAATGCCAGCGATGAAGCCTGGTTTGATATGGAAAAATGTGAAATGTGTGTGCCATTGATGACCCAGGAAGGACTGATGGGAAACATGACCTGGGAACATCATAGTGTCTCAAATGGTCTAATGTCGGTCTGCACTGTAGCTGAGGGTTACATGGACAAATACAAAACAGCAAAAATGGGCATGGCCAAAGTCCATGAAAAAATGATGGCCGGTGAAAAAGTTGAATTGTGTAATATGTGCATTTCCATGGGTGGTACTATTGCCAAAGGTTTGACTATGGATAATGTTGAGACAATGCACGGCTCGGTAATGTTAATGACTTCAGATAATGCCGAACTGGTCACTGAGATTCAAAACTGGGGAGCCAAAACTACAGAAGAAATGCATAAGATGATGGCTCATAGTGAAGAAGCTTACCACTCCGGAGATGAGGGAAAATAAGCTTTGATTTAAATGATTTCAAGAAATCAAATTAACCCCTGATGAAAGTCAGGGGTTTTTTCTTACTAACTCTCTTTAAAATTACCAATATTTATAGATACGCAACTTTCAGTCAATATATCCGTAATGGGTAGTATTATGATTGTGATAGTTGAAATATATGGTGAACAATTGAATAACTGTTCGGTCTTATAGTATAACTGTTTAGTAATATGATAACTTAATGATAGGATAAAAAGATGACCAAAAAAAAGAAAATAGTCTGGATTGTTAGCATTGTTGCGTTGACAATAATCATTTTAACAGTTGTAAATCTTACTATGGATAGTAATGATGCCACAATGGTCCAGGCTGATCTGGCCTATACCGATGACCTCTCTGAGATTGTTTCTGTTTCAGGAAGGATTGAACCACAGACCAAAGTTAATATTACTTCCGAAGTTTCCGCGCAAATTGTCCGGGTGGCGGTCACCGAAGGAGACTGGGTAAATAGGGGGCAATTGTTGATACAGCTTGATACTGTTCAACTAAATGCCTCAATGGAGCAGGCCAAGTATACCCATGAAGAAGTTGCGGCCAGAACGGACGCCGCTTACAGCCAGTATGAAAAAAATAAACTGGAATTTGCAAGACAGACAAAGTTATATCAGCAAAAACTTACTTCGGAAACCGAATACACCAACGCCAAGTTTGCTCATCAAAATTCAAAGGCCAATCACAATGCCGCCAAAGCCCAGCTTAAGACAAGCAAGGCCGGACTGAACAAAGCGCTTGACAATCTGAGTAAAACCAGAATTGTTGCCCCAATGGACGGTGTCCTGACTTTCTTAAATGTAGAAGAGGGTGAAATTGCACAGGCCCAGACATCGTTTACTCAGGGTAAAACACTGATGACAATTTCAGACTTATCTGTTTTTGAGGTCGAAGTTGATGTCGATGAAACCGAGATAGCAAAAATTAATCTTAATCAGAAATCAAGCATCAAGGTAGATGCATTTCGGGATACGCTTTTCTCAGGTACGGTTGTAGAGATCGGTAATTCCGCCCGGGTGACCGGAGAAGGAACCGAAAACTATTCGACCAGCTTTAAAGTCAAAGTCCGTTTTGATGAAAACCATGCCCGGATCAGACCGGGGATGTCGGCAACAGTAGAAATTGTTACCGCCACCACTGAGAACGCTCTTTTGGTTCCTTATGCTGCCGTTATCACCCGTACATTTGATGACGAAGAAAAGAAGGATGAAGAGGAACTTACCAAAGATGATTCTTCTGTAGGAGCAGTCTTTGCCGCTGAAGTTGACAGTCAGGATGAAATCAAACCAAAAACTTATAGAAAAAAAGAAGAAAAAGAAAAGTTAACCGGTGTTTTTGTAATTAGAGAGGGAAAAGCTGAATTTGTCGAGATTACAACCGGAATTGCTGACGAAAGAAATATTGTCGCTTTATCCGGCCTGATGCCGGGTGATACCGTTATCTCTGGCTCGTTTAAGACGATTAGAAATCTCAAAAGAGGTGATGGCGTTAAAATTGATGAACGATCCGTAGAAAAAATGAAAGAGTTCGAGTAGTCGGGAATATATTTGATGATATTTTTCTCTCTCATAAAAGAATCCATTAGTGCTTTACTGTCCAACAAACTTCGCACCTTTTTGACAGTGCTGGGGATGATGATGGGCGTTGCTTCGGTAATTACAATTGTCTCCACCGTTGAAGGAATGCAGCAGAGCATGGAAGACACCTTTAATACTATGGGACAAAATACACTCACCGTTACCAGATTTGGGATTGTAACATCCATGAACGATTATCTGGAACGATTGAAAAGAAAAAAACTAACCAGAGAACTTATTCCCAAAATTGAAGAAGGCTGTCCTGATTGTGAAATGGTGGGTGCCGAAGGATACGCATATTCTCATATTAAAGTAGGTGCAGAAAGATTGCGATGGGTGCAGGTTAGCGGTGAAACACCAAACAATTTGGATATGAGAGATCTGGATGTGGCTCAGGGTAGATATCTTTCATGGGAAGATGACAGGCGGCGGAGAAAAGTAGCTTTTATCGGTCATGTAGTATATGAAAAGTTTTTTGAGGGAGAAGACCCCATAAATCGAAAAATAAAACTTGGCCGTGAAGAATTCACCGTAATAGGAGTCGCCGAAAAAATTGGCGGATTATTCGGATCTGATTTTGATGAATTTGTAACCATTCCTTTATCTACTCATCAGAAAATTTATCACCAGCCGGGAAATCCGGTAAACCTTATAATCAAAGTCAAATCTGCAGCAGTTAGAGAAAATGCAATAGATCAGGTCAGGGTTGTTCTCCGTTCTACCAGAAGGGTACCTTTTGACGCAGAAGATGACTTTGAAATCCTTACTCCCGATGCAATCTTAGGCTTCATTAATGATATTACTAAAGGATTTAGAGTTTTATTGATGGCTTTGCCGCTGTTGTCAATAGTCGTCGGCGGAATTGTTATTATGAATATTATGATGATTTCTGTTACTGAGCGGACGAGGGAAATTGGAATAAGGAAAGCAATTGGAGCCAGCAGGAAGAATATCTTATATCAATTTCTATTTGAATCGATAATTGTATCTGTCATGGGCGGGGCCATTGGGGTTATCTTTGGAGTTTATTTTGGGAGTCTGATTCTAACCTCATATATGGATATATTCATCACTCCAACAGCGATGGGGATTATACTGGGGGTTGGCATTTCGACCGCTGTCGGTCTTTTCTTCGGAATTTATCCGGCCATGCGAGCCTCCCGGCTCAGTCCGGTTAAAGCATTAAGTCATGAAACATAAGCTATGTTATTGACTCCCATAGAAATAAAAATAGCAATATTTATTGCACTTGATTCTCTTAGAGTCAGTAAGTTCAGATCTGCCTTAACTATTCTGGGAGTAATGATTGGCGTCAGCTCGGTTATTGGTCTGGCTTCGGTTATAAACGGCCTGGATGGAGCCTTCAATCAAGAGATAGATTCTCAAGGGTCAAACAGCATTATGATAACCAAACTGCCCTTTGATTTTGACCGGGACAAGATGACTGAAGAAGAGAGAAACCGCCCCGGGATTACCGTCGGCGAGGCCCTGGCAATCAGGGATAACTGTCCTCATGTTGACGGCATCTCTCCTCAAAATTATTATTTTAAACCGGGAGGAAATCAGGTAAAATATAAAAACCGCAAAGGCAACAACCCGCGGGTGCTGGGTGTTTGGTCAGACTATCTTAAAGTAACCAACTCCAGCATTGGGCAGGGGAGATTCATCAATGATATGGACGAGCAGTTTCGGGCTATGGTCTGTGTAATCGGAAACACCGTAGCTGATGGTATCTTTGAAAATGAAAATCCAATTGGAAAAGAGATTAGAGTAAACGGGCAGAAGTTTTTGGTCGTTGGGGTTTTAGAAAATAAGGAATCAAATTTTGATGACGGAGCCCGGAACAATAACAATGTCATCATGCCTCTTTCCACCTTTGAAAAAATTCATCCCTGGGAAGAAGAGCTTTTTTTAATAGCTCAGGCTGATACTTATGAAAATATAGACATTGCCAAAGATGAAATTACTTCGGCCTTGAGAAAATTTAGAAAAGTACCTTTTGATAAAGCGAATAATTTTGCCCTCTCCACTCAGGATAATCTCAAGGAGATGGTTTCTGACATTACCAATTATATATATCTGGCCATGATGACCATTACTTCTGTCGGTCTGATGGTTGGTGGAATTGGAGTCATGAACGTCATGCTGGTCTCGGTAACGGAAAGAACCAGAGAGATTGGTGTAAGAAAGGCACTGGGGGCGAAGAGGTCTAACATCATTCTTCAATTTCTAACTGAGGCATTAACCTTATCAGGAATAGGCGGAATTGTAGGGATTATTTTTGGAGTTATTTTTGGTTCGGTGATAAATTTCTTACTAGGATTTCCTCCCGGTATATCGGTCTTCTGGATTGTCGTTGGTTTTACCGTTTCCGTAACGGTCGGGTTGATTTCCGGCATTTACCCGGCTTACAAAGCTTCCCGGCTGGACCCTATCGATGCTTTAAGATACGAATAAGTAAAACCTCCTCTTCATTCGTCCAAATAACAGTTGCCAATTCTTGCCTTGCTTTGTTCCTTGGAACAGTATCAGATGCTGGCTGTTTAAGAGATAAGAGAAGATTATTATGCTCAAGGATTTATTCACATATTTGATTTTTCTGTCGGTTGTTTTTTTGCCGCTTGATGTCAATGGGCAACATTATGAAGACTGGCAGCCCAACAATTACAGCGACAAAATCCTTATTGATTATGCCGCCTTTAAAGCTGAAAGTCCTGGTAAGATACGGCTTGAAATCTACTACAAGCTGTTCAATAACCAGCTGGAGTTTGAAAAAATTGATAATATTTATCTTTCCAAAATTGATATCAAAGTGGAAATAATAGGGGACAAGGGACGCAAAACTGCTTCTGACAATATCCAAAAATCTATACGCTTAAAAGATAAACAAAAAACAAAATCAGACCGGGATTTCAGGGTATATCAGTCAATTTTTGTCTTAGACCCCGGCAAGTATGATGTAAAACTGTCCATCAAGAATCATCTGAGCAAGAAAGCAAAGAAACAAAAGTTTACAATCAAGCTTAAGAAATTCAAAAAAGAAAGACCGTCACTTTCTGATGTAGAATTTGTTCATGCCATTGTCCCCGATGGCGACACCAACTCAACTTTTTCAAAAGGAGACATGAACATCATTCCTTCGGTTACCAGAAAATTTGGCGGATATGAAAGTGATAATAAAGTTACTTATTATTTTGAAGCCTACCAGGGAAGTGAAGAATTTGACCAGGTTTTGATTATCTCAAAAATCAGGCATTCCAAAAAAGCAAACATGTCCTACCGTGACTCGATGACAATCCAATTTTCATCGCCGGTGAAAAAAGAAGTCCGTTCAATTTCAATTGACAGCATGGCCCCGGGTGAATATGAGCTGGAAATTGAGCTGAGAGACAAAAGACATAAGAAATACGCCAAACTGAAACGCAAATTCTATGTTGAATATTCGCCCCATTCTTTTTTGGAATATGACTACAAGATAGTCTTGAGGATGCTTTCTTTAATTGCTGATAATTCTGAAATCAAAAAGATGAAAAAAGCAGAAACGCTCACTGAAAAGATTGCGGCTTTCAAAGAGTTCTGGCTCAAGAGAGACCCAACTATCTCTACCGTTGAAAATGAACACAAGAGAGAATTTTATCGGAGAATCAGTTATGCGAATAAAAATTTCAGATTTCTCTTTCAAAAGGGATGGTCAGTGGACCGTGGAAGAGTGTATGTCCGCTACGGAACTCCAGACCAGATAAATGACTATCCTTATTCTTCAGACAGCCACCCATACCAAATCTGGCATTATTTTAACATCGAAGGCAGATACATCAAGTTCATCTTTGTCGATGAAAACGAAGATGGTGAATATCGATTAACTTATCCATATAATGGATTATATTATGAACCGAATTTTTAATTTTGTGAATTACAAATCAAATTTATTAGCTATTTTAATTTTTGTGTTGTTGACAATTCCAAAAACAAAAGCGCAACCAAATAATGTCTCTGAGAGTACAGAGATACTTGATATTTATGCCGGGTTTTCTGTTTTTGGAAACCCTCTTTATGATTCTGTCTCTCTGCTTGAGTGCAGATATTCATTCAACAGGAGCAAGGTAGAGTTTTATGCAACTGATTCAACCGAGTCAAGTTTCACTGCTGAAATATCTGCTTATTTTGATGTTTATGATTCTACCGGTCTAATATTTGACTCGGCCAGCAGCACTTTTGGGATAAGAGTAAATTCAAGAGGGGAGATTACGGAAAAAGATATAAAAATATTTGATAAGCTTTCTCTGTTAGTTAAGCCGGGACATTATTCGGCCCGGTTAACTATTTATGATCTTGTGGGACAAAAAAAAGGGGAGTTCTTTTTTGGGGAGGTCACAATTGACCCGATAAGCAAGACTGACCTAAAAATAGGTGGAGCTTTCATGGCTTATGAGACCAAATATGTTGGTGAACTATATGAAGGGAACAAAAGGCTGGTAAAAAATGGTTACCTGATTTATCCAAGCCCAAACGGAATTTACAGCACCGAGGACAGTACTGTTTCTATATATTACGAATTATATAATATCTCAGAACCATATGATTCCACTCAGTCAGTCTCGGTCAAATATTCTGCCTTAAAAAGAGATTCAACCTTTATTGGAGAAATTGCCAGCAGGGAGATAATTAAAACGACCAATTCCGCCGTTGTTGTTGAGACGTTTAATGTTTTTGGCTGGGCACCGGGGGTTTATCATATTGAAATTGTGGCCGAAGATGATTCCGCAACTCGCACAGACAGAATAATTGTCCCATTTGCTATTATTACTCCAATAACCAAAGAGAGCCTCAGGCTGACCCAAGAAAAGATTGTTGATCCTTATGAACTGATGAGTCTGAAAGAAAAAACTAATCTGGTCACATATCTGTTGACACCTCAGCAGAAGAAAACTTTGAAACTTCTATCAGATATAGGCAAGAATAATTTTCTGGAACAGTATTGGAAAGATAATGACTCTACCAAAAACACCAGCATAAATGAGACACGCCTGATGATGATTGAGCGGTATAATTTTGTAAATAAATACTTTTCCGCAGATTTTAAAAAAGATAACGGCTGGTCTACGGACCGGGGTAGAATTTTTATGACTTACGGATACTGGGATGAAAAAGATGATATCAGTCATCCCCGTGCCGGCAACCCGTATGTTGTCTGGTATTATCGTTGGCTGGGTGCAGGTAAGCTCTTTGTTTTTGAAGACTGGACCGGAACTTCTGATTATAGATTAGTTCATTCAAATGTTTATGGGGAAATGTTTAATCCATCCTGGGAAGACCTGATTCAGGAGGGTCCCCGGCTTGATCATGAGTAATTTATTAAGTCTTATTCTTCATCAAAAAGTCTTACTTCTCTTTCTACCGGGATAGTGAAGCGGCTTTTTTTCTTATCATTTACTTCAAAAGTAAATGACTTCTTAAACGATTCTTTCAGCTTTTCTACTTTGATTTTGAGCTCAGCTTTTACAGTTTCGCCCGCTTCAATTGATGCTGGAATAGAAAGTTCAAAATAATCATCAGGGGAATATATGATTTCAATATTAAGCTTTTCAGATGAACTGTTGGTTATCTGAAATGTCGCCTTATCATTAATCTTCTTTGTAAATTGTGTCAGGTTCAACATAAACGGTTTGAAGTTTAGCGGATATAGAAGGTCCACATTCTTGATCACAAATGCCCTAAATTTAATATGATCAACTCTTGGAGTTGCGTTGCTAATAATTCCAACTGATTTTTTGACTTTTTTCAGGTACAGTTTACTGGAAAATATTATTTCAAGGCCGGTACTGTCACCGGGAGAAACAATGTCCTTGATTAAAGGAACTTTTGTACAAGCACAGTCCGGTTTAACATCCTTAATCCGTAAAGAATCGTCACCGGTAGAAATAAGCCAGAATTCGTATGACACCGTTGCCTGCTGGGGCATGTACCCAAAGTCAAAGTTGTTATTTCTGATTGTCATTCTTGTCTCAGCTTGCAATGATACCGCAACAGTCAGCAAAAGGAATAAAAAAGAAGATAAATATTTCACAACATTGCTCCTTGTCATATTATTTTCTCAACATCTTTTTATACAAAAAAGACCGTCCAAAATTGAACGGTCTCAATATATCTTGTTCGTTTAAAATGTCAATTTTACTTTCCGCCACCTGCTTTTGTGGCACGGGCTGATGTTTTATTTGCAAGCCTCAAAGTTCTTTTTACCGGAACGGTGAAGCGGCTGTTTTTTTCATCACTGAGCTCAAAAGTAAAAGATTTCTCAAAAGACTTTTCCAAAGCCACTTTTTTCAGTTTCAGTTTTCCCTTGGCAGTGGCACCGGGGGAGATTGACTTAGGAAGATCAATTTCGAAGTATTTGCTGTATTCAGAAACCATGGAAACTTTGAGTTTCTTATCAGAGACATTGGTAATCTCAAAAGTAATATTATCTCTCACTTTTT
>JACZYS010000252.1 GCA_022570975.1 Candidatus Zixiibacteriota bacterium
CCGGCCAATTATGGAAACCCCCAACGTGTAGCCGGAGGATTTGACAGCAAAAGGCTGGCTTTGCTTCTGGCGATTTTAGAAAAACGATGCGGTTATCCGGTTTCACAAAACGATGTATTTGTCTCAATCACCGGCGGACTTAAAGTGACCGAGCCGGCTATGGATTTACCGGTGATGGCAGCAATTGTCTCTTCGCTGTTGAATAAAACTATTGATAACAAAACAATTGTGGTCGGAGAGGTAGGCCTGTCCGGTGAAATCCGGGGCGTATCAATGGCTGACCGGAGAGTTTTCGAATCATCGAAATTAGGTTTTAAAAATATTATTCTGCCGGAAATAACTGTCAAACAATTAACAGAAAATTCGTTAAATGTTATTTCCGTTTCAGATATCCAATCAGCTCTTGATTACCTGATCAAATGATTGAATATTCCTCCAATGTTTAAACTGATAACTGTTGATAAATCTGCCCGCAGAGGCGAAGTTACAACCGCTCATGGAAAATTCCAGACTCCGGCATTCATGCCGGTTGGAACAACTGGCGCCGTAAAAGCGCTTACCATGGATGATATGGAAGAATGCGGCGCCGAAATTATTCTTGGTAACACTTATCACTTATACCTTCGTCCGGGAGCAGAAATAATTAAAGGGCAGGGGGGACTGGCGAAATTCAATGGATGGAACAAACCAACTCTCACCGATAGCGGCGGCTTTCAGGTTTTTTCTCTGAAAGATATCTCAAAAATCACTGATGAGGGAGTGGAATTTCAATCTCACCACGACGGTTCTCGACATATGTTCACGCCTGAAAAAGTGATGGAGATTCAGCATGACCTTGGCGCCGACATCATTATGGCCTTTGACCAGTGTGTCCCTTATCCGGCTGATTTAAAACTTGCACAGCAAGGAGTGGAGAGAACTTTTGACTGGGCAAAGAGGTCACTGGAGACCCATACTGAACTTAATAATACAAGAAAAACTGACATCTGTCTGTTTGGAATTGTTCAGGGTTCGGTTTATAAAGAGCTTCGCAAAATATCAGCCGAGCAGATTGTCTCACTTGACTTCCCCGGCAATGCTATCGGCGGGCTTTCTGTCGGTGAGTCCAAAGATGAAATGGAAGAAAATCTGGGCTACGCCCTTGAGCACCTTCCGGCGGACAAACCGCGCTATTTGATGGGACTTGGTTATCCGGAAGATATTCTAATGGCCGTCACTCATGGCATCGATATGTTCGACTGCGTTCTCCCGACCAGAAACGCCAGAACCGGTTGCGTTTTTACATCGCAAGGACCAATAGTTTATCGCAACACTCAATACGCCCGTGATGACAGACCGCTTGACCTGAATTGTAAATGTAAAGTTTGCCAGAGATACAGCCGGGCCTATATCAGGCATCTCTACAATCAATCAGAAATAACCGGAATGGTTTTAGCTTCTTATCACTCCACATATTTTTTTCAGGAATTGATGAGAAATATCAGGAAGTCTATTGAAGAAAGTAATTTTAGTCAGTTCAAAAAAGAATTCTTGAAGCAATACGCCAATAAATAATCATAAAGATATAAGAGGTCAAAAACCAAATGGTAACAGATAACCGATAGTAACTTTGATATTACTCATTCGGGTTCTTTCTGACTCCTCCAGGAAACTGGCCTGAGAGATTCTGGAAATGTAAATAAAATCAGACTTAATTTCGGTGATGGCCACCTCAAGCGAAAATGATTTTTTGAACCTTGCTCCCACAATCAACCGGTAACCAAAAGTGTCCTTAATGCGAACCCCGTTGATTCCATCGTCAAGCAACAGTCGCAGCTTATCATCTTCATCCTGTTTAACAGAGCTGACCACATAAACCATCCCAATCCCAATAAATCCGGTTAGCCGGTTTGTCCCTCGGTAATATAATCCCTCAAGGGCAAAAGTAGTGGCCAGAATATATCCCTCGGGATAGCTCTTATTAATAATTGTGCTTCTCCTGATTTCCACCGCCGTTCGTACTATGTATGGATGGACAAGAAGCAACTCATATTTTAAGGAGGCATCAAAACCGCTCCCCAAAATGCCGTTGGGGCCGTTCAGACCGGCGGTAAAGTGAATATTGGAAGATGCAACCGTATCCTGCTCAACCGGGTTGAGAGGGTAATTTGAAAAAGTCATCATGGCTGACAAAAGCATAACAATCATAAATGCATCCTTTTCATACTTTCATTATATAAACGAAACTTTGATTCAGAAAGTCAAATTTCAGGGGCGAGATTCAACCGGTTTGGCACAAAACGGTAAAGAAATTCAACATTCTCCTCGATTCGTCTAACCACTTGAACGACAACAACAAAAATATCAGATGAGTTTCAATATCTGTTGACTTGCCATACCAATAGCCTATATTAGGCAGTTAAAGCGGTTGTTCTGTGAATAAATTCACAATCAACCTCATAATTTACTTATTTGTTAACTTTTTTCTATTTTGGAGATTGTCAATGAGCAGTCCTGTAGTTTACAAGAATTTTATAAATGGTCGGTGGGTTGAGTCAAAATCCGGTGAAACAACCGAAAACAGAAACCCGGCCGACACAAACGAAATCCTCGGGCTCTTTCAAAAATCAAACGTCGATGATGTCAACCAGGCTATCGATGCCGCCTCGGAAGCATACAAAAAATGGCGTCTGATGCCT
>JACZYS010000253.1 GCA_022570975.1 Candidatus Zixiibacteriota bacterium
TTATCCCCGTATTTCATAGTGATCAATTCCAGATGACCTCTAATAACCGCCATCGGACTTTTGAAATCATGTATTATACCGGTTGCCATCTGACCAACGGCGGTCAGTCTTTCTGAATCCAATTTGTCTTTATGAGCTTTTTCTGATCTCATTTGGTTTTCAAGGAGGTCAAAACGCATTTTTTCAAATTCTCCCGCCAGAAAACCAAGCTCATCATTTGACTGAGGGATGATTTCTGTTTTGAGATTTCCCTCGGCGATTTTTTCTGCCGCATCTACAAGATAACGAACCTGTCGGCCTATTCTTCTGTCGGTAAAAATATATATTGCCAGCAGCGCTAGGAGAGCTCCAGAAATTGACAGAAATGTCAATAACATTCCAATTCTATTTATGATTGGTGAAAGCTGTTCATCTATATCGGATAAAAAAGTTATCTTTGCGTTTGAAAACGGCTCCATGGAAGAAAAATATATAATATTATCTCCCAGGAATGAAGTTTTTGCAATTAGGTTTGTTTTGTCAAAATGTGAAAAATATTTGTCACGATCCTTCATGACCTTTTCTGTAAGGCGAGAAGATGAGTTTCCAAGAATTTTTTCGCTTTGGCTGACAATAATTTCAAACCCGGTTAAGTTTTTTAATTCCCGCGCTACCTGATTAGAAAATTGTTCTCCGGCAATCAACCATCCCAGTTGGTAGCCATCTGAGGTGATAATTTTGTTCATGAAGATTTCATAAATCTGGCCATTTAGGTTACAATATTTTATCATTTTGGGTTTGGTGTTGCCGGCTATCAGCAGCTTACACATAACAATCAGGCTGTCACTGATGTTTGAACTGTATATTAATCGACCGTTATTTTCAGTGACTACAAAAATATCGGTGCCAAGCATTTCTTTATAAATTGGAACTTCCTGCTTTATTGTTTGCTCATCTGCAGTAGCAACGGTTGCAATAAATCTTGGCGAAGTCAAAACGGTTTGAAACTTATTAACTTTGCTAAGGTATCGTGCTTCGGAATACTGTCTCAGGACTTCATTCGCTCTTACCATTCTTTGCTGAAAGAGGTCACTTAAACCGTTTTTAACTACATGGGAAGTTATTACCAACGAACTCGCTATTAAAAGCACAATAACTATAGTCAAAAACAACAGGTATTGTTTTGTTAGTGAGAGCTTTACTTTCATTATTCTATCTCAATAGTATTGCTGCCTTCTTCAACAGTTATCGGGCGCAGAATTTCCGGAAGATTCTCCTGCCAGACATGAAGAGTATATTCTCCGGGATTTATGTCTTTGATAATAAATTTCCTGTTTTCATCAGAGGTTGCAAAGTAAGGGGTTTCCAGAATATGAACATAAGCACGCATTGAAAAATGGATTTCGCAGAAGACTTTTACAATTCCCGGTTTATCAAAGGTGACAGTCTCTGACTCCCCCTTGGGATACCGACCCAAATCAAACTTCTTTATTTTTGAGTATGAAAAGACATTATGAAAAAAGGGATCAAGATTTGGAAACTCAACAGTTGTACCAACAGCAACAGCCAGAACAGATGGATTAAATTTCATATTTTTTTGTTTCATGGCAGGGACTGATTCACTTGGCTCAATTTCTGGCAAATTATCTGAAGTAAGATAAACCACGGCGTAATCACCGGGATTACATTTGCAGTCGTTTGAGCTTAATCCAACAAACCGGTCATCATACCTGTTGACCTCATCGGTGGTGATCGGTTGCGAGGGCTCCCTCAAAACTTTTCCAGTTAGCTCAGCACCATAAATGTGAGTTGTCAGCACAAAAAACATCAAAGTCAAAATTGTAAGCATATGTTTAGACCCCAAATTCAAAATTAAGATTATTACTTATATTTTCGAACTTTTCCGGATAAATATTAGGAGAGCTGTCAAGTTTTTGACAGTTTTTTGGAAATGAATGGTATATGACAGAATGAACAATTTATTTCAAAATAGATATATTCAAATAGATTCATTGAAATGGGAAAAATTAGGAAAGTTAATTGCCATTTTCTTGTTCATCCTTCAAATATGGCAGCAATATGCTGGCTGTTTTCAGAGCAATTAGGTAATGCCCTTTTTCATTGAAATGAATAGGGTCAAACATATGGTCATCAAACAGACCATCATACTTGTAGAAGTCAGCTTGTAAGTCGACCAACTGGACATTCAATGATTCGGCAGTTGACCTGATTAATTCCTGGTATTCCCGGTGTTGAATTACTAGATTTCCCGCTCTTTTCATCTCGGTTGTGCTAAACCTGGGAAGCGGGGGAACTATCAAAATGGGAGTACAATTACGTTCAATTGCAGTTTTGATAATTTCATTGAGATTAGACACAAAATCGCTTTTTGAAACTCTCTTTTTGAATCTTAAATCATCAATTGCAATCCTGGGAGAATTGTCAGTGAATTTGAGTACCAGTTTCCTTATAGCCCTATAAGTGCTTAACTGTCCAAGAAGATTTCTTAATTTCAATATTATCTCCGGCGGAGACTTCTGGTTCTTGTCAGGAATGTCTTTTCCTGCCGGCCAATGGTCGTTCCAACCATACATGATCAAAACAAACTGAGGCATAATCTGACTTAGTTCATTTTTATACAATCTTGAACCTTGAAATGTTGTGTAACCG
>JACZYS010000254.1 GCA_022570975.1 Candidatus Zixiibacteriota bacterium
TCTCAATCACATCCCCGCCATCAGCTTTCCATTCGGCGGCAATATTTGGTGGCATAATCTCGGTGATTTTACCGGAAATTTGCAGTTTATTGTAATCAATAATTGCCGTTAGTTTGTTCATCTTGAATTTGACTGCAATTCTCCGTGACTCAGAGATTTGCCCTTTTTGCTGTTCGCCATCGCCCATAAAAACATAAGTGTGAAAGCCGTTACCGGATAGACGTGAATAAATTGTCTTTCCAATCCCGACAGCCAGCCCCTGTCCAAGATTTCCGGTATCCCATTCAATTCCGGGCACAGATTGTTCAACGTGCCCTTCAAATGGTGAACCTCCCTGCCTGAATCCATGCATGGCGACTTTTGAATCAAAAAATCCGGCAGCCGCTAAAGCTATATAGGCACCGGGAGAAGTGTGACCATGTGATATAATAATCCGGTCACGGTTGTCATCGTGGCAATTTTTTGGGTCAACATGTGCCATGTTATAAAGCATCAAATAAATTTCAATCGAAGACATTGACCCGCCCGGATGTCCTGAGGCTGCCAGAGTTGTCATTTTTAATATTTCGCTCCGAGCCCTGACAGCCATTTCACTCAATTTCAAGTGCCATTCTTCTGAGAGCTGCTGCCCTTTGAATCCACGCCAGCTATCAAACATTTATGATTGGTTCCCTCGATAAGATTTCAGTATAGTTTTTTGTCATTTTTTAAAGAGACTGAACCCACTCAATCAGTTCTTTTTTTTC
The DNA here is from genome assembly GCA_022570975.1 of Candidatus Zixiibacteriota bacterium. GTDB lineage: Bacteria > Zixibacteria > MSB-5A5 > GN15 > FEB-12 > JACZYS01. The sequence continues at coordinate 747 of JACZYS010000254.1, forward strand.
TTGAGCCTTAAAAAATGCCGTCCCCATCACCAGAATATCAGCCCCGCTTTCCACCAATTTCCGAGCGTTGGATTGATTAACTCCGCCATCAATCTCAATTTCGGTAGTGAGATTATTATTTTTGATATGCTCTCTGGCAACTTTAGTTTTTTCATAGGCAGTTTCAATAAATTCCTGACCTGCAAATCCGGGATTTACTGACATTATTAATAGCAGTTCAAAGTGGGAGAGAAACGGCAAGACCGTTTCAATATCTGTCTTCGGGTTTAGTGCTATTCCGGCTTTGAGACCTAAATTGTGAATTTCCACAGCATACTTCACCGGATCAGGGTGAACTTCAATGTGAAAGCTGATTAAATCTGCTCCGGCCTCTTTAAATGGGCGAAAATAAAATTCCGGTTCGCTGAGCATCAAGTGAACATCCAGAAACTGCTCGGTCAAAGAGTTGATAGCAGAAACTATTGGAGGACCGAAAGAAATGTTTGGTACGAAATGACCGTCCATGATATCAAGATGAATCATATCAACGTTTAAAGATTCACATACAAGCAATACTTCCTGAAGGTTACCGAAATCTGAAGCTAATATTGAAGGGGCAATTTTGGTCATATTATCCTGAAAGTTTGCTTGTTCATACAGCAGGAAATTAGTCAGAAAATTGATTGATAGCAATTAAATATCATTACTTTTTTGGTTCTCTTTTTGATTCTCGAGCAGTATTTCTGCATTTCGCTTCATATTCTTAAGTTTCGGTCTGGTCAAAGCTGTTCCGGCGGTGAGTTTCAGATACTCATCTTCGCCGGTCATCGAAATTATCTGATTTGCGTCAATAAATTCACCTACACCTTGTGAATATTGAAACTGCGGATTCTTTGTCTTCCCGGCCTCGTTATTCAACGGGCAGACTTGCTGGCAGATGTCACAGCCAAAAATGTTTTCTCCAAACTGCATCTGGAGTTTCTTGTGAATATGTGTGGGACGCTCTATGGTCAGATATGAAATGCATTTCTTCGAATTTATTCTCCTACTTGAAATAATCGCTCCCGTCGGGCAGGCTTCCACACAGAGCCGGCATTCTCCACACTGGTCTTTGCTTGTCATTTTGTAATCATCTGGCTCTAACTTTAAAGTTGTAACAATTTCTGAAAGCAAAAACCAGGAGCCAAATTTTTTGTTTATAAGCATTGAGTTTTTTCCAATAAACCCCAGCCCGGCTTTTGCTCCATAGGCGCGCTCAAGAAACGGCCCGTAATCTACCCACCATTTAAAAAGCGGTTGATTATCCGCTTCTTTGAAATGCTTTTCTATTTCTACAATCAGGTTTCTGATTTGATTCTCAGTTACTTTGTGATAGTCTTTCCCTCTGGCATAGCGAGCTACTCTGCCGGAATTCTTCGGAACAATTTTTGAATTGTTATGATAATAATTTATGCCCAGCATTATTACAGATTGCGCATTTTCCAACAGGCGCGAAGGGTCTGACCTTCTATTTGGATCTTTGGAAAGCCAGCTCATTTCACCATGATAGTTATCTGCAATCCATTTTTCAAAATGCTCTTTGACCTTCTTTATTGGCTCAGCTCTGGCAATTCCACATAAATCAAAACCTGATGAATAGGCTAATTCTTTCAGAGCTTTTGAGTCCACTTATTTGAGCGCTCCATAATCAAGAAAATTTTATTTTGTCTTATTCTCTAACTAAAAGATAATCAGAGAGATAGTAATTCAAGCCAAAATTTATTCTTGTTGAAATTGTCACAGAATGCCAAAAGAACAAATTTGTCTTGATTCTTTAGGAGAATATTTCCATTCAAACTTGTAAAAAATATTCTTATCAATTATATTGGTTAAAGTAACGAAAATATATTAAAAAGGGAAAAAATATGACCAAGA
>JACZYS010000053.1 GCA_022570975.1 Candidatus Zixiibacteriota bacterium
TAAATTGAATGTTAGAATTGCGGACAGCTTCCATAAAATCAATATTTTCTTCACCTGGGATGCCAAAAATATATTTGACTCCCTCATTTTCAAGTGCCTTTACGAATACACGGGATGCTTTCATTTCTTTGCTCTCTAATTTTAGAATGTTCCTGTTTGACCTAAATTACCTATTTATCGGGCAATTTCCAATAAAATAATACAATATTGTAAACTATTAGTAAAATTGGAAGATTAGGAATTTATTTGATATCAATGTCAAATGGCATTCTGCTCAGAATTTCGCCATTGTTGGCAATCAATGATAATCCACTCTGAATTCTATTTTCAATATGCAGCAACGCATCAGTTGAGAGTGGATTTAGATTATTATTCAAAAGAAAGAGCGGCCTGCTGATGGGCAGATACCTGAGCCGATAATTTTCCGTACCCAATTCATCGGCAAGATAATCAATGGCCGCTTTAAATCCGCCGTTTGAATCAACCAGTCCAATTTCCAGCGCTTCACTTCCTGTCCACACTTTACCCATCGCAATATTTTCTACCGAATCTTCCGGCAAATTTCTGCTTTTTGCCACAATTGAGATAAAGTATTCATAGAACGACTTCAAGTGGGAAAAATATTTTGATTTCTCATCTTCAGTAAAGGCTCTGAGCGAGGTCATCATGGAGGCGTTTTTTCCTCTTGAAAAAAGCTCTTTGCCAATTGCCAGTTTTTTGTAAAGCTCACTCAATATGACTTTACCGCCAAAAATCCCAATAGATCCGGTAATAGTTGAACTGCTGGCAAATATTTTTGAAGAGGGCATGGCAATTTGCAGTCCGCCTGATGCGGCCACATTGGACATGGATACTGCTGTTATTTTTTTCTTTGAAGAGGATTTGGCAAAATGATATATCTTATCGGCGGCAAGAGCATAACCGCCGGGCGAGTTAATCCGAAATAAGACAGCTTCAATCTCATTATTTTTTTTCACATACTTAAAAGCTGATTTGTATTTAGAAGGACTGATTACCGGAGAGCTTCCAAAAAACCCGGAGCCTGAATTATCAAATCTGATTTCACCGTCGGCAACAATCACGGCAATCAGAGGGTACTTGTTCCAGTTATCATTCAATAAAGTATCTTTTAAGTATTGTTTTAGTGAAATCAATGGATATTTTTTTTCAAAGAGAGTGTGCATTTCGTCTCTATATTTTAAATCATCAACCAGACCGGAGTTAAGAGCCTCTTTTGAGGTGTATGGGCCGTTGTCAATTAATTTGATTGTTGAGTCCTTTGATATTTTCCGGCCATAAGCAATGGCAGTAACAAACTGCCCGTAAATATTATCAAGTATTCTGTTAATCTGTTCTTTGTTTTTGTCACTGGCGTTTTTTCTGGTCAAAGTTTCCGGGGCCGTTTTATAATCTTTCAGACGGAGCATCTCAAACTTAACCCCAATTTTTTCAAGGGTCGCTCCGTAAAAAGACAGCTCGGCCTCAAGCCCTTTCAGATTCAACTGGCTGGCTGGCGGAATAACAACGACATCGGCCACACTGGAAAGAAAATAACTTAGATTTCCGGGGTTAGACATATGAGCAATCAGTCTTTTGTTTTTGCTCTTAAAGTATAGCAGGGCTTCTCGGAGCTCTTCGGCTTGGGCCATGCCCAAAGAGGCAGAATTTGTGGCCAGAAGTATCTCGGCTATAGATGAATCATTTGCGGCCCGGTATATTTCCATCAGGATTTTTGTAAAGGGGATTTTCTTTTTCCCAAAAAGCGGCTGCACCGGGTTCTCTTCAATTTTTCCGCTAAGACTAATCAAGAGTCTTCGCTTTCTGTCCGGTATCAAAGATTTTTGTCTTGCACTTGTTCTACCCATATATACAATTGACCGTTTGCTGTTTCCGCTCTTACTAAAACTATTATCTGATCCGGTAAATAAGTTTAAGAAATTGGCGCGAAATCCAATATGATAATTGTTATCGCTATCAACTTGAGCAGTAAGATAAAGCCCATCCTTTGGTCTGAACTCTACATGATAAATATAATCCGCATCTGAAAACTTTCTCTTTGCGCTGGTGAACATATCAACCGAAAAAGTAAGATTTTCATCGCTTGGCCGGTAAGAGAGGGAATACCTTTGAGAGACCTCAGTTTTGAGACCATCAATCTTACCTCGATTTAAATTGGAAAAAACAGCCGCCCAGTTAATGGGACCTTTTCCTTTGCCGGTCAATGAGAGACTCCAGAGGTGCCGCTTATTAAGAAACGAAAGACCTTCATGAATATATCTATAAGACATGCCCATATAAATGTTCTGTCCGGATTCAAACCCTAAACCATAGATTGATTCTTTGTAGGTTACACCGGAAGAATCAAATTTGCGATAGGCAACTCCAATTTTCTCTCCGGAACTAACAAATCCCCAGCTGTCAGAAGAATTGACATCGTTTAAATCTGCCATAAATTGGTATGCATGAGAATTATATCGGGCTAAAGCCGAAGGATTTATCCAGGTTGCCTCTGAACCAAAAACAGAAGCAGCGGGATGGTAATAAAAAAGATTCTCAGGTAGTTTGATTTCCTGAGCAACGGTATGGTTGATCGGAAAAAGTGTTAGGATAAAAATGTAAAATATAAACGAAATAGAATTAAGATTCTTCAATTTCCAACTCCAATTATATAAATATTACCTTTACCCCGGATAGTGCTGTTAATAGATGACTCACCTTTGCCGGCTACAATATTAAGCCTGTTTTTCTGAACAAATTCCGGTTTGAACTCAAACGATGTTGCTTCAATCCTATTTCCCTCTTCCACGGCCAGAGAAAAACTGGCCGAAACATTTTCCGGAAGGAGAATCTCAATATCTTCAAATCTGTTTAACACCGTCAACTCAGTATTTGACATTTTTTCAATCTCAATAATAACCGGTGCAGAAAATCCCCGGACAAAATTTTTCCCTCTTCCTGCAACAAACTCGACAATAGAAATCCTGCCATAGTTGTTTCTCACATTAAGTAATCCTTCAAAATTCCTGATCAAAATGTCTCCGCCATCGTTTTTGAAATATGCCTGAGAGTCAGGGGATTTAATATTTTCCGCGACCAATTTGCCATTGGTTGTACTGACCTTTATTTCTCCGGTAATATTTTTCAGACTGAGTTTCTGGTTGGTGGTACCGGCTTCCAGATAGCCATTGACATTTTCCACTTCAATCCTCCCCAGCGAGGCGGGTAGGATAAAAGACTTAAACGGACCGACTGCAGATATATCAAAATACCTGGCCTCAATTTCAACTTCCGAATAAGGAGGAATCTGCAGATAAAGTTCAACAATTCCTGACTCTGTCTCCTTGCTCCAGGGAGCAGGATTGGGCGCCCTAAATAGTATCAGAATTTCTTCCGGTTTTTCTACTATCGATACTGCAATTAGGTCAATATAGTCGATGGCGTTAGACTCGGAGTCAGTTCTGGATTTTTTAAAATATTGGGCGGTAACTGCCGAACCGGATTCGGTGGTTATCTCCATTTTACCGGAGAGTTGGGCAGAGCTTTTTATAGTTATCTTTCTCTTGCTGGTGTTTAATATTTGGGCTTGGAGTTCCTCGGTTGTAAAGAGCCGGTCCCCCTCCTGAAAAATATCCTGTGCAATCGATGAGATAGGAAGAATAAAAGAAAAAATTGCTAAAACTGTGAAGAGTTGAATTTTCATATTACTCAGTCATTACTTGAAAGTTTGCTCATTATAATTGATCCGGCAACTGCGGCATTAAGTGATTCAATTTTCGAGCTGTGTCTGATTCTTAATCTCAAATCTGCTTTCTTGAGAAGATCAAATGAAAGACCGCTGGCTTCTGAGCCCACAGCCAGAATATATTTTCTATCATTAATATTTTTCACATTTATATCTATATCTCCACTGACATCTGAGGCAACAAGAAAAACTTTCTCCTTTTCAATCATTTCCAGAATATTGTCAGTCTCATTCTTCACAATTTTCAGCCCAAAAACGGCACCGGCTGATGACCTGACAACTTTTGGTGAGAAATGGTCTGCGGTGGAACCGCTTAGTACAACCGGATTAAAGCCAAAAGCCAGAGCTGACCTCAGCAAAGAGCCCAGATTTCCCGGATCGGAGATATTCTCACACCATAGTATTTTACGACTGTTCCCAAGAGAAAGTTTATTATCATTTTCAAACGGAATAGAAAAAAGTGCCAGAATCCCTTGCGATGTTTTGTTTTCAGATATTAGAGTCATCTGTCTTGGTGATATCTCTTTAGCTGATATTTTTTTGGATTTAATTTTTTCAACCAGCTTTATCGCTCTTTCAGAAAGGAGATGAGGAGAATAGTATATAATGTCCGGGAATTGTCTGAGTCTTAAAGCTTCATCCAGCAGTCTGATACCTTCGGCCGAAAACTGTCTTTCTTCGGCCCGCCCTTTTTTGGTGGCAAGCGATTTTATTTTTTTTATTTCCGTTTGAGACAATTTCATACTTTAATTAACTATGTCATACTTAACAATGTTTTTTGTTGATGATAAATGAACCTATACAAATAGACAGTATGCAAGCAAAATTAATTACCAGAATAATTATTCTTTTACTGCTTTTATCAGTTTCTGCTGCTACCTCGGATAAAATTCCGGAAGAAATAATTTTGGGAGGGTTCAGCCTTGAAGGGCATATAGGACAGGGTTTCAAATATTCCGTATCTCTTGCCATTTCTGGTGGAGGCGCAAGAGGGCTGGCGACTATCGGTTTGTTAAAGGCGTTTGAAGAAAAAAATATCGGCATATGCGCTGTCGCCGGAAGCTCCATGGGAGGAATTATTGGTGGACTTTATGCCTGCGGTTATTCGCCCGATGAGCTGACCGCCATGGTTGACACATTTGATTTTCGGGATATTTTCCAGAACGCTCCCGAGAGAAATACAATGTTTCTTGCCCAAAGGCAGGATAAGGAAAAGCACCTCTTTTCTATAAGGTTTGACAGGTTTATGCCAATCCTTCCCAGAGCCTTTACCAGAGCCCAGAAACTGACAACCCTATTGACTAACCTGACTTCAAGAGCAAGTTACCAGTCTGACTCTGACTTTGATAGATTGCAAATACCATTCAGAGCGGTGACAACAGATATTATTTCCGGCAAATCGGTAATATTTAAGAAGGGTTCAATTGTTGATGCCTTAAGGGCAACAATGGCTTTTCCCCTTGCTTTTTCTCCGGTAGAAAAAAATGGATGGATGCTTATGGATGGAGGAGTCTTGCTTCCTATTCCGGTTGAAGTTGTCAAAGAAATAAATCAGAACTCATTTGTTGTGGCAATAAATACTTCAAGCAAGCTTCTGTCAAAAGAAGAACTTACCAATCCTGTTATCATTGCCAACCAGGTAACAACAATTATGACGGCAGAAAAGATGCGGCAGCAGCTTGAGCTGGCAGATTACAAATTTGAGCCGCCAATAGATCAATTTAAGCCTACCAGTTTTGATTTAAGAGATTCAATAATTAATGTCGGATACCGCGCCGGGCTGATTGCCGCCGATTCAATTATTAAACTGCTTGAAGAAAAGAACAGAGAACATGTCTTCCGAATCACGGCCCTAAACACCAATGAAATACCGGCAGAACTGTTGTCTGAACTTACAAATGAAATTATTGCCAGGAGGTGGGATAGAATAAATCTGGTCACAAAACTTACGGAACTGTTTGACAAACATAATCTGTTTTCTTTGCGAGCAGAATTTGCAGAATCCTCTGCTGAACAAACTGATTTATCTCTTGTTTCCTATATCCTCAATTTGAGAATCAAGAAGTCTGTTCTACAATCAAAAGAAACAGTAAAGTTTTATGGAAACAAGCTCTTCAGTGACAGCACCCTTTTGGATCTGATAAATCTAAAAGGAGGTTATATCAGCTCAGCTGTCTTAAACAAGGCCCTTCAGGAAATCGAAACCCTCTATCATGAAAATGGATATGACCTCGCTTTTGTCAAAGAAGTTAATGTCGATGAAATTTCAAATATGATAGAAATAAGAATTGATGAAGGAATAATTCATAATATTAATGTCTCTGGGAATGAATACACGCGTGACTGGGTCATCAGGTCGTTTTTTCCGTTAGCAAAAGGAGAGCCGTATTCTTTGGGCTTAGGTTCAGAAGGGCTTAACAATCTTTATGGAACAGACCTTTTTGATCGTGTTACAGTTAATCTGAAACCTCATCGGCTTGGCACCATTGTTGAAATTGGAGTAAATGAAAAAAATTATCAGCAGGTTAGATTGGGCTGGCACTTAGACGAAGAATTTGATTCTGAAGAATTTATTGAAGTTATAAATAATAACATCTTTGGCATGGGCATGAAATACATGCTCCACGCCCAATATGCACCGAGGAGAAGAGAGCTTTCATTTTCCTTTAAGGCTGACCGCATATGGTCTACATATGTCTCAGCATATCTGAAAATTTTCCACAAGAGACTTACAAGAAAAGTGTATGATGACTTTGGTGACGTCGATTATGCCCGGGTCGAGACAAAAGATGGCGGACTTATCCGCCTGGGGCAGCAGCTGGCACGTCTGGGTGCGGTTACCGCCGAGATATCAATTGAAGAGGTTGAATATAAAAATGAGACAAGTTTAAAAACCGAGATGTTTGGCCTCAGAAAACTTACTCTGGAGTCCGTGGTCGAAAATTTTGATAGGGTTCCGTTTCCGGAAAGCGGAAGCAAGTACTTAATTCAACTTCAATTTGGCGGTAAGTTTCTGGGAGGTGATTTTGAATACTCAAAATTTACTTCAGAGATTGAAACTTTTCTTCGTATGGAAAAAAATATGAATTTCCATTTCAAATTCTTATTGGGACTTTCACGCTCCGGTAAACTTCCCGTCTCTGAGCTTTTTTACTTGGGCGGGTCGGAGTCTTTCTTGGGTTTTAGGAAATTTCAACTTAGTGGTGAAAAGATGCTTCTTGTAAGTAATGAGTTAAGATTTAAACTGCCTCAAAATTTTTATTTTTCCATAAGACATGACCTTGGCGAAGTTTATTCTTTTTCTGACCAGATAAAATTGAGGAATCTTAGAAACGGAATAGGATTCAATCTCTCCTTAAACACTCCTGTCGGGCCATTCAGACTCAGCTACGGCCGGGCAGACTCAAATGAAGAACAATATTATTTTAATTTTGGACATAAGTTTTGATTCGAAGTTCTGTTCTGTGTCGGTTACCAGTTGTAAGAAGCTGAAATACGAAAAGTTTGATCAAGTTCATCATGATTCAAGAATGCAAAATCAATTGCACCATTTTTTACTTTGAATCCACCTCCGGCAGTGAATCTTCCGATATCAAAACCGGCTCTGGCAAAAACAATATCATTATACCCTGCTTCCCAGCCAAAATGAGTGTCCATTGAAAGAGGTCCGCTCCAGTACTGAGAAGATTCTTTGAGATTTTCAAATTTGATATCCCCACTTAAAGCAAATAGGGCGGTAAAATTATTTATATTTCTCTTATAAGTAATACCCGGCTTTACCGTAGGATAAATGGTTTCAAAATTTGAACCATCATCAAAGGTCTTCCCCGAATAGCGAATGAACCCGGTCGTGATGTCGTTGACCATCAGCCCCAATTTTATTTCTTGAGAAAACTGATAGAGCAGACCGGCATCCAGAGTCAGTCCCTGTCCGGACTCAGTTCCAAGGTCCCGGTAGATTATTTTTGCCGTAAGACCAAAGTCAAATTTACCTTTTAGTCTTCCGGACAGCGAAGCTGCCAGGAGGTAATCACCATGGGACTCTTCTTTTACAACATATGGTCGGTTGTTGTTGTCCAGAGCGGTAATTTTTATTCCGCCGCCGCCGAGGTAGTAAAAATAAAAACCAAATGACTGAAAGATAGAATTCTCTTTCTTGACAGCGTTTATATAGCTCAGGTAATCATGATTTAAAAGAGAACCAAAAGTCTCGGCGTGCATGGCAATTATATGCTTCTCTGAAAGGTAATTCATCCCGGCTGGATTCCAGTAAAGGGTTGACGGGTCAAATGGACCGGCTATGGTGGCACCACCCATCGCCATAGGTCGGGCACCGGCACCCAATGAAAAAGCATCACCGGAAAATTTTGATGCCTTTGCAGTTACAGCAAGAAAACCAACTGATAATATGAAAAATATTAGCTTATTCATTTTTTTGTAATGGTAATAAAAGTGAACCCGGGATATATTCAAACAGTTTATTTTAATCTGATTCATAAAAAAAGCGGGAAATAATTCCCGCTTTTAAACTTCTATATCTATAACTAATTACTGATTAGTTGATACTTCTTTGTTCTCTTGAGTCTCATCAACTTTTGCAACGGCAACAATAATTTCTGCTTTGAAGCCTTTGTCAGCAACGGCTTTGGTCAGATTAGCATTTGTGGCTTTTTTAGTATCCACAGCAACAATTGCGACCCCTTTTTCGTAGTCAACTTTTAATACTTTTATGACACCTTCGGTTTTTTCCAAAGCAGCAGTGACGGCACCTTCGCATCCACCGCAGGTCATGCCGGCTATGGAAATCCTGGTGAACTCATATTTGCCGCAAAGATTCTTGCAATCTTCATCGGACATAAATGCTTTACAATGCGCATAAGTACCAACTGAACAGGCAAGCTTTTGTGATGTCAATGAAGCATCGGTACTTGTTGTCTGGGCAGTCGTTGTACTGGCTTTATATGAGCAAGTTCTGGAAGAAACTGAACAAGTTTTAGCAGATTTAGCAGATACTGTTTTGGCAGATGCTGTTTTGACTGATGCGGTCTGAACAGATGTTCCGGTCGCTTTAGCCGAGCATGAGCTTTTTGAACTGGCCAAAGAAGCTCTGGCCGAGCAGGTTTTGGCGCTTGTGGTTACAGATGCATTCTGGACTTTTACATCGGTTCCGGTTGCGGAAGCGTTTGATGTCTTAGCACCGCATGTTTTGCCACAAGCAAAAACCGGGGCAGATGCAAACGCTGCTACTGCTAAGAATGCAATTAGGAAAGTTAGAATTTTTTTCACTGTGTTTCTCCCGTGAAGTTATACATTTTTATCTTCTTCAATTATTTTCAATATAGTCAATTGTATTGTTTTGGTCAATCTCTTATTCTCTTTATATCGGCTGACCGGCCAAGTAAATTTCACCTTTCTTTTCATTCTAAGTAATTAAACAGTTGAGAGATACCTAAGTTCCAGAAATTTTAACCGCCTAAGCTATAATAGCTTACACAATATAGAATTGTCAGTTGCTGACAGATAAAAGATTGCCTATTGCTTATCCCTATTTTGAATCATAAAATAAGAAAATAATAAGCATCGCTGTAGAATTGAAGGTTATATTTATAAATGAATATTCTTATTCTCTGTACCGGAAATTCCTGCCGTTCACAAATGGCTGAAGGTTTCTTGAGATCTTATCTCAACGAACACTCAAACATTTATTCCGCCGGCCTGAAACCTCAAGGTGTAAACCCAAAGGCCATATTTGTAATGAAAGAATCAGGTATTGATATTTCTAAACAGACATCAAATGATCTTAATGAATATATCAACATGAGCTTTGATCATATCATTACAGTTTGTGATAATGCGGCAGAAAAATGCCCCCAATTTCCGGACTCCGGCGAAAAAAAACACCTGCCGTTTTCTGATCCGGCAGATGCCTCAGGCTCAGAGGAAGAAATCCTGAACGTTTTCAGAAAAGTAAGGGATGAAATTTCAACTAAACTAAAAGACTGGCTGAACAAGTTAGAGCAATGATTATCCATAGAAAACCAGCCTGGCCAGTTGACTTATCCACAAGTCTCCCTTTTATTTGCCAATTGAAAGAGATATACAAATTGACACAGGTATCATTCTGAGGAAAAAAATTGACGACTGCAAATATTGAAACATTAAAAACTCCGTTCTATGATTATCATCTGAAATTGGGGGCAAAAATGGTAGATTTTGCCGGATTTAAAATGCCCATTCAATACAAAGGAATAAGAGCAGAGCATCTGGCCGTAAGAAAAAATGTCGGACTTTTTGACCTCTCCCACATGGGAGAATTTCAGGTATCCGGAAAAGACGCTTTACAGTTCTTACAGAAAACCACAACCAACAATGTTGCATCCCTGGCCGACTGTGATATTCAATATACATGTATGACCAAAGAGGATGGAGGCATAGTTGATGATTTACTTCTCTACAAAATGCCGTCCCGCTATATGTTGATTGTGAACGCTTCCAATATTGAAAAAGATTTCAACTGGCTCAATTCACAAATTTCGGGCGATGTCCGGCTGAGAGATATTTCACCGGATACCGCTCTTTTGGCTATTCAGGGACCAAAGGCTCAAAAAGTTCTTTCAGAAATTACTGCTTTTGATTTGGACAGCATGAAATATTACAGCTGGGCTTTAACAGAAATTGGAGGGCAGGAGCTGCTTTTTTCTCGCACCGGATACACCGGCGAAGATGGATTTGAAATATATATCCACCCTGATCAGGCCGATAAAGCCTGGGACGCAGTAACCGATGCCGGCGATAAACATGGCATGGAGTTTATTGGTCTGGCGGCAAGAGACTCTCTCCGGTTGGAAATGAAAATGGCGCTCTATGGAAATGATATTGATGAAACCACTACTCCGGTCGAGGCCGGTTTAAGTTGGATTGTTGATTTTGATAAAGATTTCATTGGTAAAGGTGTTCTTTTAAAACAAAAAGAAGAAAAACCCAAAAGAAGATTGGTCTCTTTGGAACTGACAGGAAAGGCCTTCCCCAGAAAAGGCTACGATATCATTATCGATAATGAAGTAGCCGGAGTTGTAACCTCCGGTACTGTTTCTCCCTCTTTAGATAAACCTATCGCCCTGGGTTACGTTCCACGAAGCCATGCAAAAATTGGAAGCGAGGTTTTTATCTCAATCAGGGACAAACTGTTTCCGGCAAAAGTTGTAAAACCACCCTTTTATAAAAATGCATCACATAAATAGCAAGTTGAGTATAATGCACATGAACAAAATTCTCTTATCACTTTTTTCAATTATAATTCTTTTTGCTTCCTCAGTTCTCTCGATAACCGGGGTAGAATGTTCTTTGCTGATTTTTCAGCATGACCAGGCCAGCAACAAAAGCACAAAAATATATTCAGACACTCTTCAGTTTCAGGAAGGCATGACTTCCACCGGATTCTTCAGTACCTTTTCACTGGAACTTACTTTTAAGAAAATTGACACTCATTTTGTTGAGTTTGATGCTCACCTCATTACTTTAGCCTCTCAGGCGGAGACATACAGCCGCAATTTTACTATGGAATATGACCTTCCCGCCAGAATAACCAATATTAAAGGGAAAAACAGTTCACAATATATCTTACAGATTATTCCGATGGCCAGAATAGAATTCGATTCTGCTGATTGTCCATATAATCATTTGGAAAAAGATATTTTCAAGTTTACCCCTACTGCCCATACCGATTTGTATTTCCTGAAAAACTCTTTTGGCGACTTTTACTGGAATTTGGTCAAAGGAATTCTGGAAGAAAATTACCGACGTTTTAAGAAACTGTTTAACTTTTCGCTGCCCGGCAAATACGGCATTTATCTTGCACCCTGCGCTACCAGATCAGTCATGTGGGATCCCAGATTTGGCACTTCATGCAACCCAACCAAAAACACCGCCTTCTCAATTTACAATAGAAACAAGATTACATTTGATCCCTTTATTTTGAATCATACAGCGATACTCCGCAATTATGGGTACGCGCCGCTCTTTCTATCTGAAGGACTAGCCAATTATTTTTCTATCCCTGAGTTCAAGATGAAAAAGATTGTTTCTGAAAACAAAAATATCGCATTGATAGATTTGCTTAACAGTTACACCTACTTCACATCAACGGCTGTTGTTGCTGATAACAGCGCAGCTTCTTTTGTCCGCTATCTGATTCGTCAATTCGGCTTTGATCTGTTTTTGAAATTTTATAAAGAAGCCGATGACTTAAACATTAAAGAAAGTTTAATAAAATATTACAAAGAAGATATATCAGAATTAGAATCCGGCTGGCTAAATTATATAGATACTGTCAAAATAGAAAGAACCCATCTGGTTTTTCAAATTGATTTGTCCGATGCTTTATTTGACTATGACAACATGCTCAGGTATTCCGAAGGACTGCTCAACCTGGCCACAAGTGCTGTTGATTCTACTGCCGCACTTACTTTAAAACGTCAGGCATATTTTAATTTGGGCGACTACCATAATGTTCTTGAGATTCAAAAAATATTGACCGGAACAATAAACACTGCCGGTGAATGGATGAAACTGGGAACGTATAAAATGATGAACGGCTTCTATGATGAGGCCGCCTCTGATTTGTTGACGGCTTTGTCGCTTGATTCAAGCAGCTCGCTTATAAAGTTTAATCTCGCATTGCTTGAATATTATCAGGGGAACTTTGATTTGGCAAGAGAGAAACTGACAGAAATAATAATAAGAAATCAAGACAACTCGGCTCAGGGGGAAAGCAGAATCTTGCTGGCCATCATTCTTTCAGAATCCAAAAACAAGACAGATTCCCCAAAAGCATTTAATTATTTTGCCGAGGCAAGAGATATCTTTGAGCGCTTTCTTCAGAGTGGTGACCCCGCACCCCAATACCGTCTCTGGTTAGGAATTGCATATTTTGGCCTTAATGATACCGACAACGCTTATAACAATTTGCAAACAGCAAATTTTCTGGAGCTACGGCCATTTTATCTTGGCATGACAACTCTCTGGCTGGGTAAACTTGCTGATGACATGCAGGACCGTGAGGCTGCAAAAGATTTTTATGGTCAGGTGTTGTCCCTTTCCTCGGCTGCCTATCACCGGCAAG
>JACZYS010000255.1 GCA_022570975.1 Candidatus Zixiibacteriota bacterium
AGATTCTGTTGAAGTAGGCTCCAGCGGCGGAACAGATTTTATATATTTTGATGGCAGCGGTTTTGTTGATTCAACTGTCGTCGGGTATGATACTTCATATTTTGACAGCAGCTTAACTATCTATCCCGGTTTTGACGCCGATTTCAACAGACCATGGGGCATGCAGATAATTTTGCAGATGAACGCTGACCAGGATTCCTTTGTAGTCGTAAATGCAATTATTGATAAAACTATCGATGTTGAACTGCTCTCTCCGACAGCAGTAACAATAACAAGAGATACCGTCACTCCGGTTTTTAGCAGTATTAATTTTCTGAATCCGGAGCAATATCGCTCGGTGACTTTTGTCTTTTCACCATCTTCAGAATTTAGAGACTCTTATCAATATCAGGAAGTTTTTGTACCAAAAAGAGGAACCCCTAAAAAGCTGGGATTTTATATTGAAGGAAGACTCATTGATTCTTTAAGGCAGTCATCAATTGACCCCAACGCTATTAGTGTTTTGAGTGACATATTGTTCGTTTATCCAAACCCGGCTGTTATTGATGAAATGAACGGCAGTAATTTAAAAGTCCAGTACCGGGTGCCAACTGATAATTTAAGTAACTATCTTTTTACTGACCCCAGAGTGGTGATGAATGTTTACACTCTTTCCGGAGAACATGTCAGCTCGGTCGATACAATAGTCCAGCTTGATCCTAACAACGGCTATAATTCTACTAACAGAGTTATCTTATATGAAGTGGAGTGGGACATGAAAAACTCTTCCGGCGTTGATGTTGCTTCCGGAGTTTATCTAATCTCCACAACTCTGTATGCCGGGGCCAAAGGCTGGCCTCTGGCTGAGAAAGTAACCAAAGCTCTGATTATCAGATGATTCGTCTAAAGCTGTTAACAAGAATAGCTCTTTTCTCATCATTAATATATATCATGTCCTGGGTTACATCATTATATCCGAATGTAAATCTTATATTTTTTATCGTATTTTCCGCCGGATTCCTCTGGGGAAAAACGGCCGGGTTTTTTACCGGCGCCATTGGGATGGGACTCTGGACTCTTTTTAACCCTCACGGACCGGCAAATCCATTAACCATGCTGGCCCAGGTTGTTGGTGCCGGCTCCGGCGCATTTTGCGGAGCACTCTTTGCTAGGATAAACTGGAAAAAATCTCACTTACTTTTGATACTGTTATATCTTGAAATATCAGCTGTTATCTGCACATTTTTATTCTATCTTCCGGTAAATTTGATAGATGCCTGGGTGTATGGACCGTTTTGGGAAAGATTTGTAGGGGGAATGATGTTTTCATCGCTTTCGTTCTTCAGCAATATGATAATTTTCCCGATTCTCTTTCCGGTCACCCGTTACTTGTATTATGTTGAAAAAGATAGATTATGAAAATTGTTTTATTACAAACGATCATCACTCTGTTGATCTTGGGTGGGGGAAAGGTCAATTCCTCTGCTCAATCTGACAACGAAGATATTATCGACAGTCTCTATAACCCTTCTGATTCAACAATAGATTCTCTTAAAGCCGATACAGCCGTTGGGCTTTCATTTGAAGAGCGCTACAAGGAATTCAAGGAGAAGCAAGAAGAACGGCAGGTAAGAGTCTCGTTTTTTGACTCGTTAATTACTTATTTCACTTCTGAAAGACTGAATCTAAAAAGCGAGGTTAACAAATCTTATGTTCGTGATGCCGGAGACTATTTCAAATTTGACCCCTCATTTTTTGTGCAAGATTATCATATGACTCCCATGCGCAAGACGGTGCAACCGTTTAATCTGATTGGTGATTACTTAAATTACATGATAAATGATTTCCAGCTAAATCCGTTTGAACATCTTCCCGAAACCGATTATTTAAATGACATGAACGACTTTCCCATAGGGGGAAACGAAGATATTTATATCCTCCCGGGTGCTGCCGGAATGATTTTTGGCGGAGAGAATGCGGTGGCAAGCATAATCACCAGACCCAAAACTCCGGATGACAACGATGCCTATTCTGGAATCAATGCCGACAGCGGACCGTATGACTATTCATTTACAAAGGGGAAATACAGCCGGAACTTTAAAAGCGGCAAAACAATTGACCTCTCAATAGGATACCGGGATGCGTTGGGGATTGAAACCGGGGTCAACGATGCCTCCTACCATTATCTGAGTGATTTTTTCTTCCCGATAGGTTCATCAAAAGGAATTTCTGTTTTTGGACAGCTCTATAACCGTGAGGGGAATTTTATGTTTCACCGTGATGCTGTCAGTTTGCCAATATCACGGGAACGGTTTGACCGCAATTTGAAAATAACATTTGAAAGCCAGAACAAGGACGGCACCTCAAAAACAGTAACATCGTATCAGCATCTAAGACGGGGGTCATATACAACTCTCAACTACTTGACCCGGTTTAACATCACCGGGCACTCGGCTTCACTTGGCAAAGAATGGGTGTCTGATAAGAAATTCATGAAGGCCGAAATCAAAACCAACTATGTAAAATATGATCAGGGGTTTGATAGTCATGTCAGAAACAGCTCAAATGTTACTTTCAAATATGCCAAATTAAATAATGACAGGCGTTACT
>JACZYS010000256.1 GCA_022570975.1 Candidatus Zixiibacteriota bacterium
CAGACGCAGACCAGTCCCCGGCCATGCATGACAAAGAAATTAATCATCTCCGCAGTGGCATATTCAGCGGCAACAATTAAGTCACCTTCGTTTTCCCTCTCTTCACTATCCACTACCACAACGCACTTCCCCTGTCGTAAGTCTTTGAGGGCGCATTCAATCGTGTCAAACAGATTTTCATTCATTATATTTTATCCTCTATAAGGCTGCTTATATTTATATTATCATAGTTCATAAAATTTTTATTAATATATTTTCCGACCATATCAAACTCCAAATTCAGTTTGTCATCCGGCTTAAAATTTTTGACGGTGGTAGCGCCGACAGTGTGGGGAATTATGTTGACCGAAAACCAACCGGAACCGGTTTCGTTGATGGTAAGAGAAATTCCATTAACGGCTATTGATCCCTTCTCAATCAATAAATTATCAAATCTTCTGTCATGAAGAATTCTCAGCACAACTGATTGACCTAAATGTTCAATTGATTTAATCTCGCCAATATCATCAATATGTCCGCTGACCAAATGACCGCCCAGACGGTCACCAATTTTGAGGGCTCTTTCAAGATTAACAGTGCTGCCAGTTTTATATTCTCCGGCTATGGTCTTGCCGACTGTCTCCTGAGAAATCCGAACTTCAAAGAAAGACTCTTTCAAAGTTGAAACGGTCAAGCAGGCACCATCACAAGAGATGGAGTCACCTACTCTTAAGTCATTATCTTTTAAGTTTGCTGAGATTTCAGCAATCAGATAATTCTCTTCTGCATATATATTTTCAATCTTTCCGATATTTTCAATCAGTCCGGTAAACATTACTTTTTCCTCGTTTTTGGATATCCGATAAAAGCGATATCTTTTCCCAGAGGGAGAAATGACTGATTTTCAAATTCGATTGCATCAGTCATCATTTTCTTATTAAGATTCCCTATGGTGCTAATTCCGTTACCTAAAAGACGGGGCGCCGTTATTAGTATCAGCTTATCTACCAGATTTTTATTTATGAACGAGGTTATAACTTTCGCTCCGCCTTCAACCAGGATTGACTTAATCCCAAAATTATTGGCTTTCACCAGGAGGTCTTTTAAGTTCAGCCTTTTATTTCTATCCTCTTTGATATTCCAGATGATTGGAGGATGTTTTAAAGAGCTGAATTTTTTTTCGGTTTTCTTAGAAGTAGTTGCAATGATAGTTTTCATGTCATAATTTTTGCTGAATAAGTTTAGCTCAGTTGAAAATGATAACGAGCCGGAAAGAATGATTCTATATGGATTTTTCCCTTTTACTCTTCTCACCGTCAATGATGGATTATCTTTTCTCAGTGTTCCGCTGCCAACTATGACCGCATCTACCTGACTTCTCAGCCGGTGGGCATAATCTAAAGCAGAACTGCTGGTAATCCATTTTGAATCCCCGTTAGAAGTTGCAATTTTCCCGTCTAAGGTCTGGGCAGCTTTTATGATTAAGTAAGGTCTATTATTTTTGAAATAGCCAAAATATGAGTCATTCAACAATTGGGTTTCGCTTTTCAGAAGTCCGTTGCTTACTTTGAGCCCGGCCCGTTTCAGATACCTGGCACCCTTGCCTGACACAAAAGGGTTAGGGTCTTTTGAAGCATATATGACTTTACTTATTCCGGCCTTGATAATTTCTTCTGTACAGGGACCTGTTTTTCCGGTATGACAGCACGGCTCAAGAGTAACATACATAGTTGCTCCCCTGGCATTTCTTCCAGCCGATTTAATAGCGTTAACTTCGGCATGAGCCGAACCGCTTGCCCGATGATACCCCCTGCCTACTACCTTGCCTCTTTTGACCAAGACGGCGCCTACCATTGGGTTCGGACTTACTTTACCAATCCCTTTTACTGAGAGCTCAAGGGCCATTCTCATATATTTTAAATCATTTTCAGTCGCCACTTAAGAACCTGATTTTTACATTTCGGGTATATAGAAAGATGTACAGATATTCTCTGTTTTACTTCTCCCATCCGGACTATACCGTCGGCACCTGAATTTCACAGATTCTGCTAGAAACTTTGGAGTTTGTTTCCGGCTCGCGGGCTGTAACCGCCGATCGAGGAATTTCGCCTCGCCCCGAAGATTTAATTTTCTAATTCAATTATATATGGTTTAGTATGAAAATGCAAACAAATAATAACCCTGCAGCCGCTAAACCAATTCATCGATTAAGTCTTTTATATCTTTTAAGTGAAACGGTTTAGCAAGAACTGTTAAAATCCCGCTTGCTTTCACCTGCTTTTTGTCAAGCTGTGTCCCCCATCCGGTAATCATGGCTATTGGCATTTGAGGTTTTAGCTTGTGAGCTGTTTCAGCCAGCTCCATTCCTGACATGCCGGGCATTCCCAGGTCGGTTATCATCAGATCAAAATCCTGATTATCCAAAGCTTCAAGTGCCGTTTCACCATCGTGGAAACTTACGGACTCGCCGACAAGCTCTGCCGTGCCGTGGACGATGATCGCCGCTCGTCCTCTTGCTGGCTCTAGTTTGTTGCTTGCCCAGGCAATCATGGCGTTACTCGGTTTGTCCGCCAATCGCAAGAGATACATCGCTGTCGCGTCCTCGTGGG
>JACZYS010000257.1 GCA_022570975.1 Candidatus Zixiibacteriota bacterium
ACCGCTGCCGGGGAGCCGGTCACAAAAGAGGCCAAAAAGGCGGTAATTGTTGTTCCAATATTTGCTCCCAAAAGATATGGATAAATCTGAGACATCGTTATAACTCCCGCTCCAAGCAGCGGTACCACCATGGAAGTTGTTATTGATGACGATTGAACCATTACCGTCAAAATTGCCCCAAGCATAAAACCCAAAATCGGAGTGCGGAATACGTATCGCTGGAAAAATATTTCAACTTTTGCCAGGACCATTGACTTAATAATCTTTACAATATACCTCAAAGCAATGATAAGCAATATGAATGAAACAAGAACCGACAACCAGGCAGAATCACCGGTGGTATGTATTATCCAGTTAACCACAGGTTGGCTGACTGCTTTAAGGGGAGAGCCAAATTTTAGTCCTCCAAATCCCTGAAAAACTTCCTGCAAGTACCAGCCTGTTTTGCTTATAACACCAAACATTATTTCCAAGGGCAAAATAACAATCACCGAGCAGACATTAAAAAAATCATGAAGCATTGAACCGGCAAAGGCGCGACGGAATTCATCATTCCGGGATATATGGCCCATTGATACAATGATGTTGGTAATGGAAGTTCCAATATTGGCTCCCATTATCATGGGTACGGCCGCTTCATATGTAAGACCGGTTCCGGCTGCAGAACCGGCGGCGACCAGGCCGACAATAATAGATGTTGTTGTGGACGATGATTGAATCAAGGCAGTGGTTATGATTCCAATCATCAGCGCAACAAGCGGATTGGATGTTGTCTGGAAAATAGTGTCGGCGAGTTCTTTTCCAAATAATTTGAAGGCGCCGCCCAACAATGTAATTGAAATTATGAAAATATATAATAGAGCAAACAGCCCCAATATCTTCATAAATATCATGTAACCGGTGTTACTCTTTCTTAATAAACCAATATTGAACCCGGTAGAGCCAGCGTCCATAAATTCCCTGTTATCTCAAATTTTTCAAAATATCTTCGTTCCGACTTTCGCCGAGATTCTATACTTTTTTACAAATATTGTCAAGTGTTTAATAGGAAAAAGGCAAGAAATTGGTGATTTTTTTCACAATATCTTACCGGGCAATTGTTTTTTTATCAGCATGTTTTTTGCTTTAAATCTCTCTGATGGAAAAGTTGATGGATTATCGGGAGAGAATCAATTGACATAGTTTTGTTAAAGGTTATATTTGAACCTCAAAGATGAAAAAGAAAATTAGAAAAACAGCTGAGATATCTAACCGGACATTAGAATCATTGATTATTGTCTTCGTCATAGCCTCAATAATAGTAATTGGTGGGGCTGTATCAATTATTTCGCCAGGCGAGCCGGGCGACTCTAAACAGACAAGTGAGCATTATTTTTCAGCTTTAACAGAGCAGCCTGAAAACTCTGGTGAAATTTCACCAGATTCTAAGAAGAATAATGTTGAGCCGGACAAAGCCCCAGTCTCCAATAATTTTGGCTATATAACTTCGTATCTTTTTGTCCCAAACACCAATACTTTTGGTGGCAGGCAGTACAGTTTGTCACAAAACCATAATTTTGACGGCAGTCTGAATAAATTTCAATATGAGCAATCAGGCTCTTCTACAACAGCCCGAATTTCGAGTTCTCTTAGTTTGCGTTTTACCTTGGTTGGCGCAAAACCATCCGGAACAAGCTAGTTAAGTCTGGTTTATCCGTCTTTTAGTTTCTAAAATATAATATTATAATTTTTTTATCTTTTTATTGAAAGGGGACAAATGTCCAGTCAAAATTGGAGAATATTTATTACAGTAGTACTAGTTGCTATTGGTACATTTCTTTTCCGTCACACGCTCAACCTCTGGACGATGACAGAGGAAGATAAGATTGCACTTCAGGAGAAAGATCCAGGAGCACTTCTTGCACTTCAACAAAAAGCAATCCGTTTGGGTCTTGACCTTCAGGGCGGAATCCATGTTGTACTGCGAGTTAAGATGGAAGAATTGGATGCCGGCAGCCGCGATGGTGCCGTTGAACGTGCAATTGAAGTAATCAGAAACCGTGTTGACGCTTTAGGTGTTGCCGAACCGGTTATTTTAAAACAGGGGAAAGACCGTATTATAGTTGATCTTCCCGGATACACAGAACCGGAATCAGCCGCCGTTCGACCCCCTGGATAGCCCCGGCGCCTCCGACGCAGAGCTCCAGCTCGCTGGGGCTCGAGCGTATAACCGTTGGCTGGCAGACTATTGCTCCCAGGCCCCTGAGCGGCACGCGGGGGTGGCCATCGTAACCACCCATGACGTCGACGCCGCCGTACGCGAGATCCAGTGGGCCAAGCAGGCTGGACTGCGCGGTGGCATTTTGTTGGCTACCATCTCCGATCACGACCCGCGCCCCGATCCCGATTACTCGGACCGCCACTACGACCCGATCTGGGCGACGTGCCAGGAGATGGAGGTCCCCGTCCATACCCATAAGGGGAGAGTGCCGGCAATCTACGGCACGGAGCAAGGCTCCACCTTCCAGTACCTCCTGGAGCAGCAGCAGTTCACCCGCCGGCTACTCACTTTCCTCA
>JACZYS010000258.1 GCA_022570975.1 Candidatus Zixiibacteriota bacterium
ATCAAATAGCATTTTTATAAGTCAGGAGCACGGGGCTCCTGACCTACAAGACGAATCAACCTTACAGAATTTTACATTTCCCCGGCTATCTTTAACGCCCTTGCAAATTTACTCTTGGATTCAACCTGATACGGAATAGAAAGCGAGTCAAACAGTCTTTCAACTGCATTTTCAGCGGCTGGAATTTTGTTCTTATCTTCCAACTCAATCTCCAGTTCATAATCTACCCGTCCGTTTTGAAATTCCGTTCGGTCAATTTCTAGAACATAAAGTTCACCTGATGGGCCTGTATATTCAATTTTTCGCCTGATATTTTTAAATTCCACAAGTTTGACCAGTGGTGCGCCTTGAATAAATTCATTTAAGAAATCAAATTCTTTTGAAACATGTTCCAAAAGCTTATCAGGTGATGCAGTTATTCTGTCAACTTTCTCTGAGTCTATTTCAATTTCTATTTCATCACGAACCGAGGCCGCTCCGGATTTGCTGGTAACACCCTTGGCCGTGATGAATCCTTTGCTGTCTTCTGAACGAAGTCTGAGCGCCCACTTATTAGCGAGAAGTATTTTGTCTGCAGTATCATAAAAGATATTTGACTGAGTTATAAAATTTTTCTCACATTCAAAATTTAGTAAAAGCCTCTCATAATTTTCTTTGGAAATCAGATTAAGCTTTATTTCTATCTCTTCTTTTTTAATATCAACTCTTTCTGTGCCATATTTATTGTTTTTGAGCCATATATTTTTCGGTAATTTCATTATGGGTCAAAGCGTCATACACTTTATATTCCTGAACCGGTATGGTTGTGTCTCTTACCAGGTTGATACTGAACTTATATTCTTTCATCATTCGGTCAATCCTGCCTGCTCCATTGTCAGACATTACCTCGGCCAGGTACGGATTTACGACCAAATGGTAGTCTTGATATTTTTTATCGACTTTTGCCCGGTTAAACCACCGCTCGATTTTTGTCGCCATATTATCTTTTGACGGTACTCTTCCCCGGCCAAAACAGTGCGGGCAAGGCTCGGAAAGGGTGTGCATATGGGAGGGTCTTATCCTTTCGCGAGTCATTTCAATCAGCCCAAAATCTGTTACCGGATTGATAGCTCTTTTTGCCCGGTCATTGACAAAGCACTTGTTAAATTCTTCGTAGAGTTTTCTTCTGTTATCACGGCTGTACATATCTATAAAATCAAAAATCAAAAGACCGCCAATATCTCTAAGACGCACCTGCCGGGCAATTTCTCTTGCCGCTTCTATGTTTACTCTGAAAATTGTGCTTTCCTGATCTTTACCGCCGACAAACCTGCCTGAGTTGACATCGATTGTAACCATGGCCTCAGTCTGGTCAATTATTAAATAAGCGCCTTTTTTTATCCAGACTTTTCTATCCAATATTTTTTCGATTTCTATTTCCAGATTATACATATCAAAAATAGGGTCATCCCCTTTGTATAACTCTACTCTGTTTTTTAGAGCCGGTACTACCTGACGGGCATAACGGACAATCTTCTTGTAATCATCTTTATTATCAACCAGAACTCTCTCAATGTCATCGGTGAAAACATCTCTGATCATGGAGACAATCATTTCAGATTCTTTATGAATCAAAGCCGGTGCTTCCAAACTGTCGGCTTTTTTCTTCAACTTACTCCAGAGTTTTAACAGTCTTTTTATATCCTGCTTAAATTCAGCTTCTGATTTCCCTTCCGCTTCCGTTCTGGCAATTAAACCAAAGCCTTCCGGACGATAAGGCTCGATTGCTTTTTTCAGCCTTTTTCTTTCCTGCCAGTTTGGGATTCTTTTCGATATTCTGATATGATCGTCATCCGGTACCAGGACCAAATATCTTCCCGGAATTGAAATCTCGGTGGCAATCCTGGGACCTTTGGTGGAAATTGGCTCTTTTATAACCTGCACCAAAATCTCCTGATTTGGTTTCAGGACTTTTTCAATTGCCTCTCTTCGCCGTTTTCTTATAATCTCAACCGGTGATTCTTCTTCATCATTGTTGCTGTCATATCCCCGGCTAAAATCCTTGCCTACATCTGAGGCATGAAGATAACCGGCTTTTGTAAAACCAATTTCTACAAAAGCTGACTGCATTCCGGGCAAAACAGACTTTACGACACCTTTGAAAATGTCGCCAACCATTCTCTGGGAACCTATTTTTTCTGCCTGAAACTCAACCAGCCGGTCATCTTCTAATATGGCGACTCTGGTTTCATATTTGGTTGTGTTAACTAAAATTTCTTTTTTCATCAAATTTCTTAACTGCATACTTTAACATTGTCCTTGGCATTTTATTAAATATATTTTAGTTGGAGAATCGTCTACGCCAAAAAGAATCCGCCCTTTTTTGGTATTCATCAAGGTTCCGTGCTGTTTAAATAAATTTACTAGCCCACTCATCGTGAATAGTTTGGGCGGATTACATAACCCGAAATTTAACACAAGAAGTATTTAATTACAACTAATTGGTGCTTTGGCGTTGATTTTTACTATTTCTTGAGTTAACTTAAATTGATT
>JACZYS010000259.1 GCA_022570975.1 Candidatus Zixiibacteriota bacterium
CTTTTAAATTATCAATAAAACCATCCATAGAAATCTTTTTGCCCAATATCTTTTTGGCACTGGTCATAACTTTGGCATCCAACCCGCAGGGGTTTATCTTTCTGAATTCTTTAATATCGGTATTCAAATTTATAGCCGCTCCGTGAAATGATATCCAGTGTTTTACGGCAATACCAATTGAAGCAATTTTTTTATTCTTTACCCATACTCCGGTATGTTCGTTATCTTTTCTTGCTTGAATGCCAATTCTGTCCAGAGCGTTTATGATTCCAGACTGAAGTTGATCCATAAATAAGCGCATGTCTCTTCCCCGTCTGGCCAAATTGAAAACAAAATATACTACCAGTTGCCCGGGACCGTGATAAGTAACATCTCCTCCTCTTTCAATGGGGACAGGATCAATTCCTAAGTCTTTATAGTTTTCCGGATTATCATTTTTTCCAACTGTCACTACCGATGGGTGCTCAACGAAGATAATCGTGTCTCTGGCCATTCCCTCTCGGCGCATTTTGACCAGCATTCTCTGGAGTGAGAGAGCTTTATCATATTTTACTATGCCAAGCCTGAGTCTCCAACCCCAGTGCCTGTTTTCTGTCAAAATCATGAATTATCTTAAGTATAATAACAGCTTATTGGTATCAGCCAAAAACTCATGGACCCGGTGGAGGAACTGCACAGCAATGTGCCCATCTATCAGGCGATGGTCAAACGAAAGCCCAAACGAACAGATATTTCTGATCACAATTTCATCATTGACCACCCATGGTTTTTTGACAATGGCATGAATACCTAAGATAGCCACCTGTGGCTGGTTAATAATAGGAGTTGAAGATGTTGCCCCAAACATTCCGGCGTTGGTTAATGAAAATGTTCCGCCTGAAATCTCATCCGGCACCAACTTATTGGTTCTGGCTCTGGTGCCCAGGTCATTTATCTCCACGGCTAGCTCAATAATTGATTTCTTGTCAGCATCTTTAATCACCGGAACAATCAGCCCGTCTTCACGAGCGACGGCAATGCCGATATTATAATAATTCTTATAAGTTATTTCTGTGTCGGTCATGGAAGCGTTCATTTTGGGAAATTCTTTTAGACCGGTACATACCGCTTTAATTATAAACGGCAGGTAGGTCAGATTTGCTCCATAATCAGCAATGAATGAAGCCTTCACAGCTTTTCTATAGGCCACCAGATCGGTCATATCAATATCTTCAAAAGTGGTAACGTGGGGCGAGATCCTCACAGATTTTGTCATGTGCTCGGAAATAAGTTTTCTTACTCCGGCAACCGGCTCTTTTGTCTCTCTTAAATTATCCGGAAGCGGGGCAAATTTCGGAATCTCCACTTTATATTTTGGAGCTCGAACAACCGAAAGAGCTATTCCGCCATTATCAGATGGCGTAATTGTTGGCATGGCCGGTGATGGAATTGGTCCCGATGAAAATCCGGCGCCGGTTGAACGCGACTCAACAGCTCTCATTACGTCATCGACCAAAATCAGACCGTTTTTTCCGGTGGGAGCAATCTCTGAGGGAGTAATTGAATACTGCCTGAGAAGCATTTTAACTTTTGGTGATGATTTCCCTTTGCCAACTGCTGCCGTTGTGGCTACTGCCGGAGCTGTCTGAACTGCTACTGCCTGTTGTACTGCTTGGACTGGTGCGGTTGCTTGAGCGGCTGCAGTTCTTGCCGCAGGTTTGGCTGACTTTCCTCCACTGCCACCATCAATTAAGGCTACTATGGCACCAACCGATACAACATCACCCTCTTTGGCCAAAAGCTCGGTAATAGTTCCGGAAATTTCAGCCGGGATTTCAATATTGATTTTATCTGTCATCAGCTCAACCAGAGGCTGGTTTAGCTCAACTTTATCACCTACTTTTACTTTCCACTCTAAGATAGTTCCCTCAAGAACCGACTCTCCCATTTGCGGAATTACAACATCTAAACCCATATAATTATATCCTCATGAAATCTAAATTCTTATCAATTTTCATCTGAAATATAGGGAATATTTTAAACTTAAGTCAAGCCGGATATGGCATATAATACCGTTTAAATCAGCTAATCTGCAACATTTTTGTAAGCGATAAAAGAGCATCGGAGCGAACCGGCTCATTTACCTTAATTGGCTTGATATCAGGCAGATTTTCGAGAGTATAGGCAAGGTCGTTTAAAGTTGTCCGGTACATATTGGCACAAACCGGACAGATTAATCCTGAGAGCTCAAAGATTTTCTTATCGGGATGTTGGTGAGCCATTCTGTTAATCAGATTTATCTCGGTCCCGATTGCAATTACTGAGCCGGGGGCAGCATTTTGGCAATATTCTACAAGGAATTTTGTAGACCCGTACCCATCCGCTTTTGCCACAACTTCCGGAGGGCATTCCGGATGGACAATTATTTGAATTTCTGGATTCTCTTTTCTTAAAGTATCAATATGCTCAGGAGTAAAATTTGTATGGACGTGGCAATGCCCTTTCCAGAGAATCATTTTTGCATTGTG
>JACZYS010000054.1 GCA_022570975.1 Candidatus Zixiibacteriota bacterium
TTCTGCAATGATACAATTCTCTTTTTATCATCGCTTGTAACTGTTAAACTGAAAGAGTTTCCGCTTTCTTTAACTTCAACATCGAAGTCATCGCAGCAGTTGCTTTTTGATTCTTTACAACAAGACATTTACTCACCTCCTTTCTATATTACCATATAGCCATATATCTATATATAGTAGAAAAAATATATCAGCCTAAGCTGATATATTTAAGTCAAAAACCTTAAACTGAAGGCCGCAACATTCTACAATAGAGTCTTTGTTGAAGCGATAAAATACCTCGCGACCTCTTTTTTCATGATTAACCAGACCGACTCTTTTTAAGATATCCAGATGATGAGAAATTGAGGGTTGAGTCATATTAAAATTTTTACAGATATCATTAACACACTGCTCTTCATGCTTGACCAATTCCAAAATTTTCAGCCGGGTCTTATCACTTAAAGCTTGAAACATTTCACAGCATTTCTCAGACATATTAGATCCTTTCTCTTTCTTATACTTCCATATGTTCAATTGGGTCTATTTGTTCCTGCAATTTCAAAATAAAGTGAGAAAAAACAAAAATTGCGCAGTATTGCCTGTTTTTAGCTGAAACGATGGGGGATACGACTACCAGATGATGGAACAGAAAAGCAAATTCTTATAAATAACGTTCTTGCCATAGTATTTCCATTCAAGAAATGTATATGGACGAAACAAGACACAAGAAACTAATGTCATTAGAATGTCATTAGTATGATATGCAGCAAACGACAATATTATTGCACCTGGAATCTAAAACGGATATTCCTGTCTTAATAAGAATAAGAAATTGACAAAAAAATGAATAATTATTGAACAAAAATCTTGACAATTATGTTATACTAAGTAGATTTAGTCTAATTCCAAAAAGACCCCCCTCTGTCTCATCCTAGAGACAGCCCTGCGTTGGGCAGGATTATTTATTTAGTCCTGCCCTAATTCTTTTAATCATTTAATTTTCTATCCAATTCTAACAGAAGCGAGTCTACAGGGTATTGTCCGCCAAGTGCATCTTCGATTTCATTATAAATATTACGACCTTCCATCATCTTTTTCCTGTCGTCTTCCTGCGCTGCAAGAGCATTGGCAAGATTCAATTTGTAATGGACATTCTGCGGGTATTCTTTGGAAAGCGTCCTGAAAATTGCTTCTGATTTCTTAAATTCACTCTTGTAAAGAAAGAGGATGCCGCGGTTTGCTCTTAGCTCCAATAGTTCACCAAATTTATCCGTAGCCGTGTCAATAAAGCACCCAGCAACATAGAGAGAATTCAAGGTCAAAGTAGCACTAATACTCCTCAAATAATAAGAAAGATTATCCGGGTCTTTTTTCATTATCTGTTTCAAGTAATAAAAGGTGTGGAGATTTTGTCCGGCCTTTTGATGAAAATCAATTAAGTCTGACCAGTATTGCTCTTCTGATTCACCGGATCTTATCAAAACTTTTATAGCTTTTATTGCATTCTTCCAGTCTTCAATTTCAGGAGCAACCTGATATATGGCCATATTTAATTCTTTATTTCTGGGGTACAAGAGGTCTGCATTCTTAAAGTAAATGAGGGCGGAGTCAAATATATATTCTCTCTGGTAGCACATGCCGGTGAAATAGAGAAGGTCAAAATCTGATGGTTTTTTGGCCAGAGCCTTAATATAAATTTCTCTGGCAGATCTGTAATTACCCGAGAGAAATTCTTTCTCTCCTTTGGATTTTAACTCCTCTATGGTCAGATTCTCTTTTTCACAGCCGAAAACAATAATTGCGGTCACAACAAATAAAAAAAACTGTTTCATCAAATATTCCTTACTTTTTTAGCTACCTGAAAATACTCAAAAATAATAATATTTCAACTAAAGGCTCAAAAATTCTTTACCAACTGAGAAAAATAAGAGCTGTTGACAAAAAATATTAATAGGCTAAAATATGAAGATGACAAATAAGATAACCTTGGAAACTACTATTAGGGTATTAGCTCTAAGTAAATTTATTGGAATTACTCCCCGTATGTTTGAGTCTCTCTTATTTCATTTTGAGACTCTTGAAAGAATACTCAGAGCCGACTCCGGGAAGCTGATGGCTATTGACGGAATGTCGGCCAAATATGCCAACAAAATCAATAAATCAGCACATTACTTTAAAAAAGCAGAAACATATTTGCAAGAACTCAATGAAAAAGAGATAAATGTAGTCTCTCGTTTTGATGCCGAATATCCTCAGTCTCTTTTTGAACTAAATGACCCGCCACTGATTTTGTATTACCGGGGAAAACTTCCTGATAACAATAAAAAGAAAGTTACTCTCTCGGGGACAGAACATGCAAGCCAGGAGGGGATTGCCTTAACTGTTGAACTGGCAGAAATTTTTGCCAGAGGGAAAGTTCAGATAATTTCATCATTGAGAAAAGGAATTGATGCATCTGCTCATGTTGGCTGTGGAACGGCTAAATGAGAGTCTTTTGCAATTTTGGATTGTGGGTTTAACCACATCACCTTAGAAGAAGACATGATCCTGGCCAATGATATAGCTTCAAGGGGAGGATTGATTTCTGAACATCCCCCGAATGAAAGAGGATCTGTCACCAGTTATGTATATGCCAACAGAATAATTTCAGCCATCTCTCATGCCGTTATAATAACCGAGGTTTATGATAAGTCAAAAAAGACTCTGGACCTTCTCAAATGCTGTAACCAGATTGGTAAATTGACTTTTCTCCAGATTGATCCCAAAAAAGGGGCATTAACCGAAGTAAATAGCCTCAATGAGGTTGTGAGACAGGGGGCTATACCGATGGTTGGGATAGATAAAGTTGATGATATTATAAAGTCTCTGGTCTGAGTTTGTTAATGGATGACCTTTTTTATATTCCTGCAAAAGAATCAAGAGTTGAAATTAAAGTAAAAGGTTCTCGTTTTATCGGCGGCATTTTCTATGTGGATTCAGTAGAAACGGCAGCCTCTGCTATAGAAAAAATCAAAAAAAAAGAGTACTCGGCCAGCCATAATTGCTATGCCTACCGAGTAGGTTTTAAAAACCAGCCTGATTTCAAATACTCTGATGACGGGGAACCGTCCGGCACGGCCGGCAAACCAATCTATGATGTTATCTCTGGCAAGAATCTGGTAAACTGTCTGGCAGTTGTTACCAGATATTTTGGAGGAACAAAACTTGGAACCGGCGGTCTGGTCAGGGCCTACTCAGAAACTGCTTCAAAAGCAATTGAAGCTTCAGGAATTAAGGAGCATTACCTTGTCGACAGAATAAAAATAGAAACAGCCTTTTCATTTTATAATCAAATACTAAGGGCCGCTGATTCGTTTTTTGCCCGGCAGATAAATTCTGATTTCTCAGATATCGTGATTGTTGAATATGAAGTTAGAAAATCTCTCAAAGAAATATATGTCTCAACAATTGTAGAAATTACGGACGGTAAAGCAAAAATTGAAGAAGCATAAAAAAATAGACTGTCTGGGACTGGGGATTGCTCCTTATGACATATTGTTTGGAGTAGACAGATACCCCGAAGCAGAAATGAAAATTGATGCTTTAAATCTGTTCATGCAGGGGGGCGGTCCGGTGCCATCGGTCTTGATTGGTCTTTCCAGATTAGGATACAGGACTTCTCTGATCGCTGCTTTTGGAAATGATCTGATTGGTAAACAAGGAATAGCAGAAATTATGAAAGAGGGCGTTAAAACTGATCTGGTAGTTTGGAAAAATAAACCTTCGGCGCTGGCGGCCGGGTGGGTGGAAAACAAAACCGGCAGAAGGACGTTGGTTTTAGCAAGAGAAGCGTTAGTATCGGCTTCAGATATTGTAACAGGTAAACTGCCAAATCCGTCAGTTATTCATCTCGACGGTAGAGACATGGAAGCAACAATGAAACTTGCCAAATGGGGCAAGAAAAACGGCGCCATAATTTCGTTTGATATCGGTTCTATAAGAAACGATGTTTCAGCTGTTTTCAAATATGTTGACCATCTTGTTGTTGCCGACAGTTACGCATTTGCGTTTACTAGAACCAAAGATGCCAAGAAAGCTATCATGAAATTGAAAAAGCTATGCCCTGAAACGGTTGTAGTAACCGAGGGGATTAAAGGTTCGGTTGGAATAGAAGACGGCAAATTCATAACCCAGGAAGCGTTCAAGGTAAAAACAGTAGACACTACCGGTGCCGGAGATGCATTTCACACCGGTTACCTGTATGGACTGTTAAACGGATTTGACTTAGCCGAAAGACTAAAATACGGCTCGGCCGTGGCAGCCATGAAATGCCGGTCACAAGGTGCCAGAAGCGGACTTCCTACAAGAAAAGAACTGACAGCATTTATGAAAAAATTAATTATCAGGAAGCAATTTGTGTAATGCAGTTTCTTGACCAGATAGACAGAGCACTTTTCACATTCATAAATATGAGTCTTGCCAATCCGGTCACAGATTTCCTAATGCCAATTATTACTTCCGATAATTTGCTCAGGGCAGCATACGGCATTATGATTCTTCTCATTCTAATAAAAGGGAGTTGCAAATGGAAATGGGCTGTTTTTTATTCGGCAATTATTCTTTTATTAACTGACCAGATGGTGGCCGGGTTGCTCAAGCCAATAATTGCCAGAGCGCGCCCATGCCAAATATTCGGTGAAATAAATTTGCTTGTTAACTGCGGTGCCGGAATGTCCATGCCTTCGGCTCATGCAGGTAACGCTTTCGGGCAGGCTTTGTTTTTCTCACTCATAAACAAAAAACTCAGACCATATTTATTGACAGCGGCCGGTCTCATAAGTTTAAGCCGGGTCTTTGTGGGTGTGCATTATCCGGGAGATATAATTGCCGGAGCCTTAATCGGTTCTCTGATAGGATGGGGAGTGTTCTTGTTATCTCAAAAAATGGGTCGTTCATGGGGAAATGAGAACAGTTGTGAAAATTGAAGTCATAAAAGGAGATATCACCAAAGTTACTACTGAGGCAATCGTAAATGCGGCCAATAATGAATTCTGGATGGGTTCAGGCGTGGCCGGGGCAATAAAAACCGCCGGAGGAAAGTCAATAGAGCAAGACGCCATGGCCAAAGGTCCGGCAAATCCGGGTGATGCTGTTTTTTCCACAGCCGGTAAACTGAGATTTAATTACATTATTCATGCCGCGGTCATGGGACAAGGATTAAGAACTTCTCAGCAATTAATCAGGCAGGCAACAATAAGCTCTTTGAATCTTGCCGAGAAATTAAATATCAAGTCGCTTGCTTTTCCTGCTTTTGGAACCGGAGTTGGCAATTTCCCCATGAAAGCGTGTGCCAATATTATGGTAGGAGCAGTCTTTGCTTATGAAAAAATATTCAAAAATATTGAGTTGGTACAATTTTGTCTGTTTGATGAGTATGGATATGCTCTTTTTGAAGAAGCGCTAGGCAAAAAAATCAGTTCCTGATTCTTATTTTAATTGTACCACTGAGCTCAATCTTTTGTTCTTTTTTATTAAAGAAGGAACCGTTGACAGAGGCAAATATATGTTTGCCGGAAACCGAATCCAGGCTCAATTCTCCAGTTACGGGAACAAAAATTTTGTCATCCTCACTCAGCTCATAATTCTCCCGTAAAGATATAAAAGCATTATCTTTCAGTTGGGTAACGCCCGGAGATAGCTGGCTGTTGAACTGAAGATAAATTCTCAGTTTTACAATTTCATCAAAAGTCAAAAACTCCCCCGGCGATGATTCCAGTTTTTTCCCTCTCACCGTCAGATCTAATACGGCAATGTTTTTATCTCCCGGAATTATCTTTTCTTCACGGAAGGGATTATTTAAAGCTGCGTTTTTGTAATACTTGTTAAGTTCCGCTTTTTGGCTGGCTGAAAATGTGTCAGTTACAATAGAAAGTTCCGTCCGGTAGCGACTGCTGCAGCCAATCAGAAAAGATAAGAGAATGGCCAGGATTATAAATATCAGGAATCGAAATTTCAGCTTGTCTTTCATATTATAATAACAGAATCTGGCGAATTATGTTTAATGCAATAAGAGATTAAATTGGCATTTCCACAATACGGTACTTGCGATATTCTTTGGCTCCCATTTGTATGGCACCTCTTCTCATCAGGTCGTTTGTTTCCAAAATCCAGGAGAGTTCCGCCTCTTTCAGTCCATCTTTTTTTGCCTGGTTATAAGAGGCAATATAAAGCATGGAGTCTATTCCTTTTTTTTGAAATTCAGGTAGAACACCAAAAGTAATCAAACGCACCCGGTCAACTTTGTTTTTTATTTTGGTATGCCAAAATAATTTTAAAAGCCCAAAAGGAAAGAGTTTGCCTTTCAAGTATATCAAAGCCTGATTTATATCCGGAATAGCCAGCGAAAAGGCTACCGGTTTTCCTTCATACTCAGCGATAAAAACCATTTTTGGGTCTATAATCTGTTTCATGTTTTTGGCGATATATTCAAACTCATCACTCTCAAGAGGTACAAAACCCCAGTTAAATTGCCAGGCAGCGTTATAAACCTCCCTGATTTTTATGATCTCATTATCAAAATCAGACATGTCCATGGTTCTCAGTTTTATTTTTGTTCTCTCTTTTAGTTTGTTGACGACTCTGTCGATTCTCTCAGCTACCTGATATCCTGCGAAAATTTTGAGGGCAATCAAATCCATTCCTTTTTTGAGTCCAAAACGTTCAGCCAGTTTTGGGAGGTATGGCTGGTTATAAGTCAGCATAATAACCGGCGGACCGTCAAATCCTTCTACCAAGAAACCACATTCATGATTGGTTGAGAAATTTAATGGTCCCCGCATTTTTTCCATCCCCTCTTTTTTTAAAGTTATCATGGCCACTTTTAAAAGAGTGGAAGCTACTTCATAGTCATCCGGGCAATCAAAAAAACCAAAAGAGCCGCATTTTTCACTATGGTATTCATTATGGTTGAAGTTTATGCAGGTAGCAATTCTGCCGACTATCTTTCCTTTTTTTCTTGCCAGAAAGAGCTTTACGTTTGCGGTGCGGTAAAATGGATTTTTCTTCTGGTCAAAAAACTCTTTTCTCTCTGAAATCAAGGGAGCTACATAATTGGGGTCATCTTTATATAACTTATTGGGATATTCAATAAATTTATTTAACTCAGAGTTAGTCTTTACTTCAGATACTACAACTTCAGCCATGGC
The DNA here is from genome assembly GCA_022570975.1 of Candidatus Zixiibacteriota bacterium. Lineage (GTDB taxonomy): Bacteria > Zixibacteria > MSB-5A5 > GN15 > FEB-12 > JACZYS01. The sequence goes on from JACZYS010000054.1 coordinate 7,167, forward strand.
ACTATCAGGAAATTATTCCTTTTGCCTTCCCAACTTTGGCAATTACTTCAACCACCCGGTCTAAGTGTTTATCGGTATGGGTTGCCGTATAAGAAGTTCTTATCATTGACTGTCCCGGCGGAACGGCGGGTGAAATAACCGGGTTAGTAAAAATACCGTTATCAAAAAGTTCTTTCCAGAAAGCAAAAGCTTCCATATCATCACCAATAACCAGAGGCACAATTGGGGTGGCACTGTGGCCAATATTAAAGCCCAGGTCTTTGAATTCTTTCTGCATTCTCTTAGCGTTTTTCCAGAGGTTTTCTCTTCTTTCCGGTTCTGTTTCAATAATATCCAGCGCGGCCAGTGCGGCGGCAGCGTTACCCGGCGAGATAGAAGCTGAAAATATCAATGAGCGGGCGTGATGTTTTATATAATCAATAACGGCATATTTTCCGGCTACAAATCCGCCCAGAGATGCAAACGATTTGGAAAATGTACCCATAGTCAAATCAACTCTATCAATCAGTCCAAAATGTTCGGCTGTTCCGGCACCGGTTTCACCCAAAACTCCAACCGAGTGAGCGTCATCAACTAAAATGCGGGCGTTATAATCTTCGGCAATCTCAACCAGACGGGGCAGTTCAATAATGTCACCTTCCATTGAAAAGACGCCGTCGACAATTATCATAATCCCGCCTTTGGAGTTTAGGGCGCGGACATTGCCAATAACTCTTTTTAAATCATCCATGTCATTGTGAGCAAATTTATAGGTTTTACTATAAGAAAGCCGGCAACCATCTACAATACAGGCATGCACCTGTTTATCGATAATTGTGATTTCATTTTTTCCTGCCAGTGCGGAAATTGTCCCCAGATTTGTCTGAAACCCGGTTGAGAAAACCAAAGCTGCCTCTTTTTTCATGAATTTTGCCAGTCTGTCTTCCAGCTCCAGATGAAGGTCCAAAGTCCCGTTTAAAAACCGCGAGCCAGTACAGCCGGAACCAAATTTTTGGATAGCTGCGGCAGAGGCTTCTTTGACTTTGGGATGATTAACCAGCCCCAGATAATTGTTGGAGCCAACCATAATACATTTTTTACCGTCAATAATAACTTCATTGCCGGGGGCAGATTGTACCGGGTGGAAATAAGGGTAAATGCCCATCGCCCTGACATCGTCGGCATCGGTAAAATTGCGACATTTCTCAAACAGATCCGGGTAGGTCGTTTCTGCTTCTTGTTGTGAGGACAAATAAGCTCCTTATTATCAGTTTAGGACAATCATTAGAATTGGTAAAAAAACGACTATTGTTGTTAATTGTCAAGCAATTTGCCTTTTGCTGTAAAGGTAATAGTTGTTAACTTGTTGCACTCTATACAGCTATTTTGGTAGTGCTAATTATTTCTCTTGAATGTCGTCATAAAATCTGCCAGTTTCTCTGCGCCCAAAAGAGGCAGGGCGTTGTAAAGCGAAACTCTTATTCCTCCCACACTGCGGTGACCTTTGAGACCAACAAAGCCGTACTCTGTGGCTTCGGTCAAGAATTTCTTTTCCAAATCTTCTGATGCAAGACGGAAAGTAATGTTCATCCAGCTTCTGCTGTCTGTTTCGGCCGTGCCTTTATAAAAATTCTCGTTAATTTTTTCCATTTCACTCAAACCGCCAAGTGATTTTATCCATTCCAACACCAGCTTGACCGTGTAAATTGAAAACACGGGAGGAGTGTTATAGAGAGAATTTTTTTCTGCGTGGGTTTTGTATTTAAACATTACCGGAATATTTTCTCGCGCAGTTTGCAAAAAATCATCCCGGATAATAGCCACAGTTACTCCGGCCGCCCCGAGGTTTTTCTGGGCACCGGCGTATATCATTTTAAACTGTGAGTAGTCCATTTGTCTTGAAGCAATATCTGATGACATATCACAGATTATGGGAGTGTCTGAAATTTTGGGGTAGTCATGTATCTGGGTTCCAAAAATTGTGTTGTTGGAAGTGAGATGCAGATAAGCAGAGTTTTTATCAGTTTTAATATTATCCAAAGATGGTATGTAACAATAATTTTTGTCTTCAGATGAAGCGGCAACAATTGTCTGTCCAATATTTTTAGATTCCAAAATAGCTTTTTGAGACCAGGCTCCGGTGTCAACATAAACAGCCGTTTGAGTTTCATGGAGGAAATTCATCGGCACCAGAGCAAACTGGGTCGAAGCCCCCCCTCCCAAAAAGAGAACATGATAATTATCACCCAGCCCAAGTACTTCTTTCATCAACTTAGCTGCCGTTTCATTTATCTCAATAAATTCTTTGGAGCGGTGAGAGATGCTGACAATTGGCAGACCGGTACCATCATAATCCAAAAATTCATCTTTTATTTTTCTCAAGACCTCATCCGAAATTACCGATGGTCCCGGGTTAAAATTATATATTTCTTTACTCACTTCAAAATTCTCTTTAGCTTAAAAATTACCGTACCCCTTTACAAAATTGGAAATTGTTCTTTCAATAACAATACCAATTCTAATCATATTTTCTTCTGTAGAGGCGCCTATATGGGGCGTGAAAATACAGTTGGGAGCGTCAAGTAAGGGTGAGTTCTCCGGTGGGTCAGAGTACCAGACATCGGTTGCAAAGCCGCCCAGTTTGCCAGTTTTCAGAGCCTCGGCAACATCTTTTTCGACACCACACTGTGCTCTTCCGGTATTTATTATGAAGGCTCCGTTCTTGCAGTAAGCCAGGCTGTCTTTATTTATAAGTTCCCGTGTATTATTGACGAGAGGCATATGAAGGGAAATGTAATCAGAATCGGTCAGAATCTCCTCAAGAGAATATTTTATTTCGGCAAAATCAGAAAAATGAACATCCGGGTGCCAGGCCAGAATTTTCATTCTGAATGCTCTCGCTCTGAGAGCTAAAGCCGTGCCGATTCTCCCCATGCCCAAAATTCCCAGAGTTTTTCCGTTTAGCTCTGTGCGGGTCAGTTCCTTTTTGAGCCACTCTCCTTTTCTCATTGAGGAATCAGATTTACAAATATTGTTTGGCAAAGCCATCATCAGTGCAAAAGCAAGTTCTGCAACCGCTATAGTTGAGGCCTCGCCGGTATTGTTCACAACAATTGCTTTCTCTTTGGCATATTCTACATCAATAGTATCCAGACCTACACCGCCGCGAATAATCATTTTGAGATTTGGGGCGGAGTCAATATATTCTTTGGTTACTTTGGTTTTACTTCTCACCAGAACAATATCTACCTCAGCAAGACGGCTCTTGTCGGTCGTTATTTCTCCATGTTTGGTCAAAATTTTTGGGAGGGTTTCGTCGAACTGATCAGAAATCAAAATTAGCATAAAGACCTTTCCATCATATTAAAACAAATTAATAACCATGCCGCTTCTTAGTTTTGGTTCAAACCAGGTTGACTTCGGAGGCATTACTTCTGAGGCATTGGCAACATTTAAAAGCTGTTTGACGCTTACCGGATTCAAAGAAAAGGCGACAGACCAACTGCCGGAATCCACCAGTTTGACAAGCTCTTTATTCCCACGAATTCCACCGATAAAATCAATCCGGCTGTCGGTTCTGATATCTTCAATTCCCAGTATCGGTTTTAACAGATTTTCATATAAAATATTGGAATCAATAGAGTTGGCCGGATTATTTTCGTCAAAACTTTCCGGTTTACAGGTTAGTTTATACCATTTTCCCTGAGAATAAATACCAAACTGGTGAAGGGTATCAAGCTCCACTTCTTCTGAACTATTAGCTATCAGAAAAAACTCAGAGACAGAATCCAAAAACTGCTCCAGGCTGTCATGTTTCAAATCTTTCACCACCCGATTATATGGCAGAATGCGAAGCTCCGAGTCCGGGAAAATAACATTCAGGAAAAAATTATATGTTTCATTGCCGGTATGGTCAGGGTTGATTGCCTTCATCCTCTTTGAGGCTACATAAGCGGCCTCTGAGCGATGATGCCCATCGGCAATATAAAAGAAGTCGAGTCCTAAGAAGGCATCGCTGATAGCATCGGTATCGTCGCTATTATCAATTACCCAGAGCTGATGTCGGATATCATCCCGGGCAACAAAATCAATTTCAGATTGTGATGAGGTAAGCTTTTCAAAAAGGGATTCTATATCTTCATTCTGTTCAAAAATGGAAAAGACCGGTCCTACCTGGGCCCCAAGATACAACATATGTTCAAGTCGGTCGCTGACTTTTGATGGTCTGGTATTTTCATGTTTTTTTATCAAGCCGTTAACATAATCTTCAACCGAACACAAACAGGCTAAACCGGTTTGAGATTTCTCTTGCCAGGTAAGGCGGTAAAGATAAAGGGCTTCTTTTTTTTCCTGAACCAGCTTACCGTTTGAAATAAGTAAGTTAAGGTTCTCTTTCCCTTTTTCATTTATTTCTTCGGCGGTTGGTGTAATACCGGATGCAAAATCAACTTCCGGTTTATTTACTCTCAAAAAGGAATGAGGGTTATCTTTGACAAGCTCTTTTGCTTCTTCGCTACTTAAAACATCATAGGGGGGAGAGGCGACCGAAGGGGCGCTTTCTTTTGTTGGTCTGAGCGCTTTGAAAGGTTTAACTAATGGCATTTTTCAATTCTTGTTTTTTTCAGTTTTGCTTGTTAGCTGTTTTAAAATAAACTTTCGATTGTTAACCCATAAAAGACCAGCTTGAGCTGGCATTTTTCTGGTCTTGATTCATCAATTTGTGTTTCACCGTTTTACAATTTAGTGTGTAATAATGGCGGTTATTATTCTCAGGTCAAGAAGTAAATGTGCGGCCGGCATGAGCTGGTCTTATTCAATCCACGAGTCATGGGTATTGCTCAAGTTATAGCCAAAAAAAAGACCGGCACTGGCCGGCATTTTTCAAATCATGATTTGTTAGTTTTATTTATTAACTGTTCAATAATAAAAATTTGAGTTATAGCCAAAAAAAGACCGGCACACAGGCCGGTCTTTTTTGTAAGTCAGAAAAAATCTATTTCATATGTTTGCTGACCAGCTTGGTCATTTCGAACATAGAAACTTGTTTTTTGCCTCTGAAAACTTTTTTCAATTTATCATCAGCGTTAATCATTCTTCTGTCTTTACTATCCTGA
>JACZYS010000260.1 GCA_022570975.1 Candidatus Zixiibacteriota bacterium
TAGCCGTTTTGTGGGCGGCAGACGCCCTCGTCTGCCCCAATTCTTACCAAATCTAACAAATTCTTGACTATTAGCCGTTGATGATATAATTTCAAATTCCGCATTGAATTTCTGTGCGGTGACAGCTATGAATAAGATAATGCCGGAGTGGTGAAACTGGTAGACGCAGAGGACTCAAAATCCTCCGATGGCAACATCGTGTCGGTTCGAGTCCGACCTTCGGCATTTTATAAAATGTTGAGTTAAATAATTCGACAGAATATTTAAAAAGTGACATGTTTACATTCCATATTATATTGTTTTGAATAGAAATTGTCTGATTGTCCTAAATAAGGAGAAAGAATGGAAGGAAAGTGCTGCCAATGTGGAACCGACGCAATGTATGAATTTCATGGGCATCTGTTGTGTCTTGATTGTAATGCAAAAAGAATCAAAGTCTCAAATGACACCAATCTTCAATTGATGACAATGATGAATTTTCTTTCTGATTTAATGCAAAGTTCACTTGGGCTGGGTTATGGTCATCCAAGAATTCAAATTCCTCAACCAATACACCAGAATTTTCCTATCGATAATTTGAACAATATTCACATAGATAAGTCCGTAATTGGTACTATTAATACAGGTGATTTTGTGACTATTAATTCAAATTTAGATAATATTCACTTGCAAGTAAGTGAAGAACTAGCAGAACAACTCAAAGCTTTTACTAACGAACTTGTTAATGATAAACAAATTGATGCTAAGTTAAAGAATCAGATTAGTGAGCTACTGTCTTTTATAACTACACATCTTCTGGAAAAGCCTACTAAAAAGAATATAGTTTTACCTCTACTTAAAAATATATTAGAAAGTGTAGCTGGAATAAATTCTTTGTTTACATTGTGTGAAAAAATAATAGTGTTAGTCGATTCACTCGAGTAGTTTCACTAATAACAGGAGGAACCTCCATGGCGGAATATGCAATTGATTTTGAGAGTTTTAAGTGGGAAGAAGTCACCCCCGGGAAAAGACAAAAATTATTCACCGTTGGCAAAAACCGTATCCGCATTCTTGAGCTGTCAAACGGCTACAAAGAAGCCAACTGGTGTGACAAAAGACATATTGGATATGTCATAGAAGGACAGGTCACAATTGTCTTTGAGGACAAAGATATCACTCTGGATAAGGGCGAGGGTTTGTATATCTCCGGCGGTGAAAAATCGCGACATAAAGCGCAGGTAGCCGATGGACAAACGGTGCAGCTTCTTCTTTTTGAGGAAGCGTAATTTATACTGCTGTTACTATTTTAACAGCAACATCTTTTTGCTTGAGACAAAATCACCGGCTGTGATCCGGTAAAAGTAAATTCCACTTGAGACATGACTCCCTGACGAGTTTTTTCCATCCCATTCATATTCATATATACCCGCCGCCAGTAGTTGCTTGTCTATTAGTTCTTTTACAAGCCTTCCGTTTATATTGATGACTGACAAACTGACATCAGATTTCTTTGCCAGAGAAAAAGATATATTCGTTGATGGGTTAAACGGATTTGGATAATTATTAAAGAGTGCAAACCTATAAGGCAATGACTTATCATCATCACCAATGGCCGTTGTTAAGTCAAACGGGTAGGCGCCTATATCGTTTCGGGAACCATCGGGGTCATTAAACTCACTGGCCGGGTTTCCGGCATCAATACATTGTGAGGAAGCCGAGAGATAAAAATTGCCTAAGTCCGGATTTTGATATTGCGGATTAAAATTTATGTTATTTGGGCCAAGAGGAGTTTCAATGACATAGTCGAAGGAATTTTTGAAAGTATTGTTGTAATCAACATTGCCGAAATTTCCAATCACTCCATACGATGTTGAGTTGGAGATTATATTGTTTTCAAAATCAGCTGATTCATTTGTTGAGGCAGCAGCAATAGAATTGTTGTGAAAAGTATTGTTAAAAATATTGATATTCCCTTGAGCTATACTCAAAGTGTACTGACCTTTATTATTTATGAAGAGATTGTTGGAAATAGTTGCATCACAATTTCCAAAACTGACAATGAATGAAGTGCCTACATAATCCCGGATAATATTATTTTTGAAGATTATATTCTTGCTGTCATCGACAAGAACACACAGCTTCTGACATTCGGGACCAATTGTAAATCCGCTGAACTCAGCATAACCGGTGATATTAATCATTCTCAAGACAGTTTCATCGGCCGCCATTGGAATTATCACTGTACTTTTTGGTCCGTCTTTTGATATAACTCTCAAGTCTCTACTTATCACCAAATTCTCGGTATAAGTTCCCGGAAGAACCATTACCGTATCGCCAACCGATACCTGGTCTATCCCATCCTGAATAGTAGCATAGGTGGTTGGGATCAAAAACGCCTGACCGCCTCTTGTTACAAATGATTCTGCCTGAGACCAGGATGAGTACTCGTATTTATCAAACGCACGACATCGCCAGAAATATTGACGACCAATG
>JACZYS010000055.1 GCA_022570975.1 Candidatus Zixiibacteriota bacterium
ATTGTCATCCAGTCACTGTTCTCGGAGACGTTATAAGAAAATTCTTTTCCTCCTCCGCTCTCTATTATGAGACTGGTGTCATTGATATTATTGCCTTCATTTACAAAATATACTATTCTTTGCGGTGAAAGGCTAAACCGAGTTATGATGTTTATCTCCACCTCAACTATCCCCGGTGAGTTGGATACGCCTTCAGCCGTTATAAAAATCGTGTCAATATGCTGACCATCGCCTAAAGAAGAGAGTGAGATTTTTGCAAAGACCGAATCCGGCGTATAACCGGATTTTGGAGAAAGTGTAATCCAGTCTGCGGTAGTTGAAGCCTCAAAATAAATTGAATCCGCCCCAATTCCGTTAACTTTGATGTATGGTGATTCTATGCTGGAAGAACCAAAATCATATGTTCCGCTAACATACTGGGGGTCGACTGCAATTTTAATATCTTTCGTTGAAACCGGAGTCTCAGAACAGGAGTTTACCATTACTGTTCCTGCTATCAACATTATTAAAAGAAAAGCTCTGTTTTTTATAACCAAAATCAATTTTTCCTCTTCAGGGCTGTTTTGCGAATTAGTATTTACATATAGAAACGTAAGATTCAATCAATTGTTCAAGTTGAGAGAACAGATGACATCTCCCTCATGAATTGAGGTATGAATTTTAACTTGTCAATCCGATAATTTTATAACTTTCTTCATCATAGTTGAGTAATTTAACAAATTTTTGACCGATATTAAACAATAAGATGCACCATTATAACAACATAATGAAAATATTGCTAATATTCATCTTGAATATTCTCGTGAATTGCGCAGATAATACGCCGGTTCACTATAGATTTAAGGTTGAACAAAGATATGTGTCGGCTGAAAAAGATTTTATGATGCTTTTAAAATCCAAACCTGAGGAAAAAGATAGGCTGACAGAATTATTAGTTAAGAAATTTTCTGAGCAGGTTGATTTCTCATTTGGAGTTCTAGACAGCATGAAAGACTATAAGAAGATTAAGGAGACATTTGAAATCAGGCAATTTGTTTATCAGGGGAGTCTCCGTCTTTCACAATTATATTATGGTCAGGGCAAGTTTGATGAATCAATTAAAACCCTGAATAGACTTCTTGAAAAAAGCAAACTGAAAGATGAAGCACTGGTTCAGGTATATATTAATATGGGTCAGTCTTTACACTCCATGGGACAATTTGATTCTGCAATCACTGTTTATGAAAGCGGACTGACTGAGATTTATCCTCCTCTAAATAATGAGGGCAAAATTATTTATAAACTTTTCAATCTGCCTCTTCATATATTTCAAACTTATCATGAAAATGGAGAAAAGGTTAATACTGAGTTTGCCCGAGCAGAATCTTATTACCTGAACCTGCTCGGAAATAATAATGATTCTGTTTTCTCCAACGCTTGTTTTGCAAATCTTTCCGTCCTTCATGACAGAATAAAAGATTACACAAAAGAGATTGACTATCTTTTAATGATAAAGGGAAGTGAAGCTGAGCGGACTCAGAAAATCAGAAAAAAAATTGCCGATATATATGCTCAAGATTTAAGAGACTATGACAAATCTCTCGAAATACTTGAGGAACTGCTTTTGGAAGTTGATTTTGAGGATTCCCTTTTTTATCCAAGAATAATGTTTGACAAGAGTCAGATTTATCAGGCTCAAGAAAAACCTTTTTATTCCAGGCAAATCCTAATTAACATCAAAAAACGATTTCCAGGATTTTACAGGAAAACTCCGGCTGTTCAGCAGCTAATGGCTCAGACATTTGAAGCGGAGAACAACTGGAACCGGGCAGCAATTGAGTACAATCTCCTCGTAGAACAGTCTCCCTATTCCAATCAGGCTTTGGCCACATATATTTACCTATCCAGTTATTATCAATCGGTTGGAAGAAAGACAGAATCCAGAAAATGGCTGAATCTATCTGAAACCATAAGCACGGAAATGATTCAGAAAGGGAGAGGAACAGTTTTGGAGCTCAGAGGAATTCTCTTTCTGGCTGATCTTTTCAGCAACAGAAAAAACTGGAATAAAGCTGTAAATTATTATTTGGAGATATATGAGAAATTCCCCAAGACAGAAGAGGGCAGAAAAGGGCTGGGCTCGGCAATTGAAATATATTCAGAGTACTTGAAAGATAATAAAAAAGCTGATTCCCTCATGGAAATTATGATTAAGAGCCAGTCTCTGCTAAAACAAAGCTTGGATTTTTGAGGTTTTTTGGATTTATTGTAGTATAAGAGATTGAAAAAAGATTATTATTATTTGGTCATTATATAACGGAGGAAAAATGAAATTTGCTAAATTTGCCGCCCTTTTACTTTGTATTATTTTATTTCAAGAAAGCACAGTTATTGCCCAGAGTGACAATTTTGGTGCCCAGGATACTTTGTTTATTGACATAGAAAAAGTTTCTGAAAAAATCTGGCTTTTCCATGTCTCACTAACCAATGACGAAGATGTGGAAGCTCTTTCTGTTCCACTAAAAATGACCGCCGGACTTAACCGTATTGTAGCTGATTCTGCCGTGTATGTTGGAGGAAGAGTTGAGAAGTTTGCGCTCAAAGCATTCAGGCCGGACACAATCATTCAGTGCGTCACTCTTGGGATGGTTGCCAATTTGGCTCCCACAAACAACATTCTTCTCAAAGGAAGTGGAAGACTGGTAACGGTTTTTGTCTCTTCTTTAGAGAACAAACCAATTGAGAAGCTGATAGTTGACACCACCACCACTCACCCCAATAATTCTTTAATGGTCGTTGCCGGTTATTCCAACTGGGGTGACTTCAAATTCGACACGATTACGGTTGAACAAAGAAAGCAATTGGAAATCCATCCGGTTGTTGTAATCAGACAGCCGAAAAAATAAATTGCATTTAAGTTAAAAAATATTGTAAGAGCCCTGAAATTTCAGGGCTTTTGTTTTAGCGGTCGCTATCGTCATCAATCCTCTTGTCCATCCTAACTGTTACTCTCGCTTTTTCTTCTGAAACTACAAATTCATTCAGCTTTTTTATTTTTTCTTCATCCAGTAAATTTTTCTGGTAAATCTCTTTCATTAAAGCCTGAGAGTCCAGCTTGAAATAGTCAGTTAAGTTAAGCTCACGGGCCAAAAATGTCAGTTCTGCAAAAGCACCTGCATCTTGCGTCTTGGTTATAAATTTTTCTTTATTTTCAACAGAAATCTTTATGTTCCCGTCTTCCCCTTTGATTGATGACCAATCATTCTCTTTGGAGAGCTGTACCAGATCTTTCTTGAGCGATTCTTGTTTGGTTTTTAAAATTCCAAGTTCCTGATTCTGTTTTATATACTCAGTGGCAAGTTCAAATGCTTTTTCCTCCTTGCTCTTATCAGATTTTTCATCTGAAGCGAGTTTCAGGCGATGTTTTTTGGCCGGACAGATTTCTTGATAATTACAATAACTGCAGAGGGGGCTTTCTCTGGCCGGAAAATTGTCCATTTTTTCTGACTGAATTGTCTCAACAATCTGATTTCTCATTTCCATTTTTATTAAATCTAATTGCTCAGGATTAAGTTTTGTGCGGACTACTTCGTCCAAGCGTAGAAAATACTGTACCAACTCAATATTTTCAAATTGCGGATAGTTATCCATTACCGCCAACTGATATAATCCCATCTGATTTATAAAAGCTGCATCAGTCGGTTTTGGTAGGTTCTTGCTTGTTTTGTAATCACAAATTTCAATAGTACCATCTTCTCGCTTGGTTAAACGGTCTATTATAGTTGTGATTTTGAAGGCCCCATTTTCCAGTCTGAAATTGAGTTTCAACTCTGTCCCTAACAAAGTCCCCTGATTAAACGGCTGGTACTTTTGATAAAACCTGCCAAGCATTTCTCTGCCCAAACGGATATAATCATCAATGGTGAGGTAATCACCTACAAGCGTAATGGTTTTGATATTAAACTTATCCCAGTCAGATTGAAACATGGCCTGTGCATCTTCAATAGAGATTAAGACCCCGTCAGAGCCGTGCTTATATAGTTTTTCTAAAACCGAGTGGATAAATTTTCCGTTCAAAGTCTGAGGAGTAATTAGCTTTGATACTTGTGGTTTTTCTATTTTTTCAAATTTGAATCGCTGAGGGCAATTTCTGTAAGAAGATATTGAGCTGTGGCTGTAACTGTTTAACATCCCGATAATTTATTAAGAAAAGAAGTTAGTCACAATCACTTTCATAATTCATTTTTCTTGGATAACAGATTTATTGGAGGATACTTTTCTTAAAAGACCCATAAGAAAGCCTGTTCCCAGCCCAAAATGAATTATAATGAATATTAATGGTCCAAACAGGAAACACTCTGAATGTTTTTCTTTTACTGACAATAGAAAAGAAAAGAGGATTACTATTAAAAGATAGATGGAAACGGCGGTCTTAAACAGTTCAAATATGGGCGTAAACAAAAAAGAGAGAGCCAATACGAAAAAAAACATAAACACCCCGGTTGCGGCTAACCACTGGATGGGCGAAAATATTGAATGCTTTTCAGCAAAACGAAACCTTCCACTGCCGTATCGAACCATCTGGTTCCATAATTTTCCGAGTGTTGATCTGGGATAGTAGAATATTTTTATGTTCGGAGAAATGAAAGATTTGAGATTTGACTTACTAATCCGGTAATTGAAGTCAACATCCTCACAAGCATCAAAGTCTTCGTCAAAATACCCAATTTCTTCAAAGAGATCCCTTCTGTACATTGCTCCCGATGAAGTTGGGTTCACCTCCTTTTCAAAATCAGAATATATCTCTGACCCCGGTTTGTGCCCTAAAAAGGAACCCCGGCAGAAAGCGACAGATTTTTCAAACTCGTTTATATCTGGCGGGTTTAAAGGCTGGGCACGGCAGAGGCAGGAAGCACCGGATTTTGCAAATAGATCGGTCATAGAGCTGAACAAATTTTTGTCAGGTATATGAATGTGTCCGTCTAATATAATAATATATTTGGCCGTTGAATTTTTTAGACCGATATTTCTCCCTGATGACGAAAGTCTCTTAGGGTTATCCAAAACCAGCAATGAACCAAATCTATCTTTATATGAACGGGCAATTTCCTTTGTTCTGTCGGTTGATCCGCCATCGGTAATGACGACTTCAATTTTTTCCATCGGGAAATCCTGCATATAAATCTGCTCCAAGGTCTGAGCTATATATTTCTCCTCATTTAAAACCGGCATTATAACGGCAATTTCAAATTTAGATTTCTTCTTTAACATATTACTCCGTTAATTTCGTTTACAATATTTCAGATCTCAGGATAATTGGGGAGGCTGACTATAACAACAAAAATCGGGTTGAAACTTTATCTTCTTATAATGCAAGGCGGGAGAAGATTTTTTCCCACCTGTCAATAAACGCCGTTTTTGAGAATTTTTCTTCAAACTGTTTCCGGTTTGAAAAGATATTTGAAACCAAATTTGTTGATTCAATTAACTGATAAAGAATTTCTGATAGTTCTGTATAATTGTTTTCATCAAATAGAAATCCGGTAGCGCCGTGCTCAATAAATTCTTCGGAGATTTTAGTTTTTTCTGAAATTACAATATTCCCTTGAGACATAGCTTCAAGAAGGAATAGAGGAAAGCTCTTTTCATTAGAGAGGTTTATAATAATTTCATTATCTTCAATTTGCTTTTTGACAGTTTCTTTTACATTTGATTTTTCAAATGCTACCGATAAGATATGATTCTCAATAGCATACATCTGTAGTTCAATTAACTTCTCTTCGCAGCCCGACAAAGTCAACTCGGCTCGAGGATATTTCTCTTTGATATATTTAAACAGCTTGAGTATGGGGATATAACTCTTACTTGATATGTTATCGTTTATGGCAAGTATCTTAGGAGTGATTTCTGTCGGAGTTCTTTCTGACTTTGATGTACTATCCACAAAAGGATATATTATCTCTGATGAGACATTATTCTCTGACAGGGTTGTTCTTAAACTCTCAGTTGCGACAATAACGGCATTGGCAAAAACCAATACCTTAAGAGCAATTTTCCGAAGAAAACTTGGAATAAAATTAAGTGACTGCTCGGTAATCTGGACAACTACTTTTTTACCAAGTATCCGGCTCAATAAAACAGGAAAATAGAGGTCGCTTGGCAGATGACCGGTTCGTGAGATAATTAGGTGAATCATATCTGACTTGATAATATTTCTATACTGAATAAACACGGCAGCTAAAAACCTGAAAGGCGTTGAAACTTTTCTGCCAACTGTAACTTCAAGTGAAAAGGCTCTTTTTCTCAAAATAGTTATGATAACTCTTAGCTCCGGGTGTTGCGCAAGAGAGGAAATCTCACATGGAAGATGTAAATGAGATTTTATGCCATTTTTGCTGACGCTTTCAGTGAGATTTTCTGCTGTCTTTATGTAATTATTCATATCTGTTTTTCACCTGGTTCTTTTACATTTAAATATCGATGAAGTTTAAGAATAATTGAGAAAAAAAGGTTATAAACAGGAACTGGGCGGTTCCCCGTCCCTGAACATATAATTTACCAATTTTGTCAAATCCTGGATATTGATCTCGCTATCAGCATTAAAATCGGCCTCTCCCCGGCAGGGAGGCTCAAGCCCTCCTTTAAACATATAATTGACCATGTAAGTGAGGTCGGCAATATTCATATCCCCCTCATAATCGATATTACCGGCATTACCATCGCAGCAGCTGTTCTCGCATAAATCTCCAATACTGTCACTGTCTGAATCTATCTGCAGAGGGTTATAGATGTTTGGGCAATTATCACATAAGCTGCCAATATTGTCACCGTCCGGGTCTGCCTGCTCAGGATTATACAAATTAAGGCAGTTATCTGTATAATCAGAAACAAAATCATCATCTGAGTCTGTGTCCAAAACAGGGAAGACAATATTGTCTATCCACACAGCGTCTTCTCCACTGTTATGGCTAAAACCTTTTGCATAAGTCCAGGTAAACAGATGATCTCCTGAGTCAATCGGAAAAGTAACAGTAGTCCATTCGGTTTCTCCTGACCAGTTTGCTTGTGGAAGAAAATCTAAGTAGAAAGTCAGGTAATCTTCATTTTTCTCGGTTGAGGTCTTCAGAGAAAAAGAGATTTCCCCGGCAATAAGATTTGATAACTGAATCTTAAGGGTGGATGTTTCGGAATTTTGAATTTCTCCAGAGACAGCAGAATAGCGACCAAGTTTTGCTGTTGTTGAGTCAATGCCCCACAGGGCATGGCCATTGTTTTGCCACGGATACGAATAAAAATTTGCATTTTCAAATCTCTCTACTTCAAAACCAATAGAAATATCAAACTCAAGAATGTCAGCGTATCCGCCATCGGCAGTTATTTCCAGCTCAAAACTTGCGTATCCGGAATGGGGGAAGCTGCTGTCAACACTGAACTGATAAGAAGTGGATGATAAAGAAATATTTCCAAATGCTCCTATATTGCCATAGGAAGAATTTATCTGAGTCAGATTTATATTTGAGTTGTTTGTAGTAAGAACGGACATGACATTTATGGCCTCCGCGCCGCCAATGTTTGACAGGTTAATATCAAAAGTAATTTCGTCACCGGGATAAATAGTGGTCGTATTTTCAGAGAGAAACTCAAGTACGGATGTGTCCGGGATAGGTGACAGCTCTGCATCCTGAATTGTCACGCCACCACTTGCCACTATTACACCGGAGATAATTTTATCTTTGTAACCGGGTGAAATAAATTTCAGATCAAACGTTCCGGCTTCAATCATCCGGTGATAGTCTCCAACATCGGGGTCGGTGAAGACATATGAACTATCCTGATCATGTCCTAAGACTATAATAGTTGCATCCAAAGGAAGACCGGAGGTAGAATCGGTAACAATTCCCTTTATACCGTAAAGAGCGTTTTCAAGATAATTCAACAGGGCAACGCGGTTATAATTCCAGTAGAGAGGCAATGAGCTTTCTGAGACAAGTTTTATGGCCGAAAGTTCAATGGTAATCTCTCTGCCTCCGTGAAAGTAAATCACATAATCCTGACGGCCGCCAAAAATTGGATACCAGTCATAGCCATTGGTAATGCCGTCGTCCAAATCATTGAAATATCCTGATGGTGAATATGCCTGAGCCGTATCAGCATATTTTCTGCAAATATCAATAAACCAGAGGTCATCAGGATGACGATTGCCCCAAGTATCCCAGGAATAGTTTGCAACCTCTGCCCCACCATGAAAGTTGGCAGAAATTATAAACCGATGCTGTGCAAAAAAGTTCATCATCGCCACCGTCTCCGCCTGCCAGCTGTTGCCGTCCGGGTGAGGCCCATCCTCCGGGTCAGGGAAATTTCTGTTTAAATCATATCCGTTGGCATTACCTCTGGTAGCCCCAAAAACAGTATTGTTCCCGGAGGCATAAGTTCCATCGGGATTGGCTGAGGGGTTGATCCAGATTTCCATATTGTCGACCATGTTTGTCACCTGAGCGTCGCTTCCGTAATTTGAGAGGAGATAATCAATAAACCTGAGCATGGTAACATAACCGGAAATTTCATCACCATGCATACTGCTTGAATACATCACTTCCGGTTCGTTCTCTTCGATTGTAACATTGTCTGAAATCCTGACAAAATACAACTCTCTCCCTTGTACAGACTGTCCAATTGATGTCAGCTGACAGATTGTCGGGTAATCCAAAGCAAACTGATTCATTAATGAGTCATATATTTCATAAGTTGGGTAGACATTCCATTCGGCCATTGACGATTGAGTTTGAGCCATGGTCGGTTTGATAAGTTTAGAAGGGGCAATGAGCTCGGTATATTCTATCTGGAATTTCCTAAGATTTTCCAATTGCTTGTCGTTGACGTAGGCAAAGAGGGTGTCGCCTTTAATGTTATCAATTGAAACAGTTTTGGTAATTTCTGAAAGGTTTGACTCTGAATCAATTATAAAATATAAGTAATGCTCTTTTGCGCTGAGGCTTGAAGTAAGAAATAAAACTGCCAATATATAAACAAGTTTCTTAGTCATAAGAGATTATATCCAAATTCATAAACAATTGGGCTCGGGGCCGTTTTTGAAAAAATAATCTACCAGATATGTCAAATCAGCAATATTTACTTTTTCATCACAATTGACATCACCCACCAGAAATTCCGGTTGAGGTCTTGGCCCTGACCTGAAGATGAAATCAACCATGAATGTAAGGTCCAATATATTCACTTTATTGTCATAGTTGTTGTCACCATGCAGCCGCCAGACCTTGAATATCAATTCAACTTTGCGCGGAGAATTTGACGCAGATGGAGCGTTGATGTAGAAGGAATCGACATATTCGCCGAACGTCAAGCCAAAGGCACTTGCATGAATAGCAACCAGCTCGGGTACGTTTCCTGAGCTATCCGATACGTTTGCCCAGGGAATATCGTTAACAATACTCCACTCCATACAGCCGCCGAACCAGTTTCTAATTTCAAAATACCTGGGGAAAATCGGACCGTGATCTTCCTGGGCAGTCATTACAAAAACAGAATCCATTAAAAATATTTTCGGCGTTTCCGAGCCCGGCACAACGTTGAAATTGACAATAAGAGTCTCGGGAGAAATTAATGAT
This sequence comes from Candidatus Zixiibacteriota bacterium, assembly GCA_022570975.1. GTDB lineage: Bacteria > Zixibacteria > MSB-5A5 > GN15 > FEB-12 > JACZYS01. The sequence goes on from JACZYS010000055.1 coordinate 9,606, forward strand.
TTCCTGGCATAGACTAAGACCGTGTCTACATATGTGCCTAAAGGCAAATCGGTTTGTTGTGCAAAAAGATTTATCGCTTGATCAGCAGTTCCTGTTAAAGGAGAAATCGTAAACCAATCAGACTCATAAACGATTTCAAAATCAAGTGGGTCATCTCCTCCAATATTAAACACATTGAAAAAAATGATGGGTGGTATACCAGTAAGTCCCTGGGAACATTCAAACATACTATATTCAATTGTATCCGGAAAAATACTTAATTGTCCCGGATTGTCAGTTAGATGCATAAGAATCTCTACTGCCACAGGAGAATTAATCGCCTGGTCGGAGAAAACCCAGACCGTGTCATGGAATTCGTCACCCGCTTCACCGCCAAGCTTTAGAAATACCTCAATTGAATCCGGAGCCACACTCGTATCTGGCTCAATGCCAATTATGCGAGGCGACCCGCCGCTTTCTACCCAGAAATTCATAGTTCCGCCTCCTTCATTTCTGACGTAGAAGAAAGCAGAGTGAAAGGGCCCTGCCCCGGTTGGAATAATAACAAAATTAGACGGTGAATCGACCACTATTATTGGTAAATCTGAAGCTACCGAAAGATTGACAGGAACTTTAACCGGGCTATTGGTTGCATTTGAGTCACTAACTATAATTGTATCTGTATACTCTCCGAATGGCAGCCCGGTAATGTCAACCGCAACTGTAACATCGTTTGAGTCTCCACCGGAAACCGGATTTACGTTCAGCCAGGCTTCAGAATTTGAGGCTGACCAGTCGAGAGTTGAACCACCAGTATTTGTAATAGTAAGAATTTTGCTGTCAGGGTTTGCCTCGCCGGCTATGGCATTAAAGAAAAAGATATTAGGGCTCAGACCAATCGTAGGCGGCGGTGGAGCAACATCAAGAGTTATTTCAACTTCAAGAGGAGTATTAGCAGCAGCTGCAGAATTTACAATTATGGTCTCGGCGTAATTTCCAGCAGTTAGTCCGATGTTATTTATTGTGACTCTAATTGTTCTGGGCGTGTTACCCGATATCGGCGTTACAATTAACCATGGCGCATTTTCACTTAAGCTGAAATCGATTATTTCGCCCGAAGATGAACTGATATCAAACTCCTGAAAAGCCGGACTTGGACCGCCTTCGATTGAGCTAAAGCTTAGCGAATCATTTGACAGCACAATATCGGAAGGCGCGTTCGGATCGATAATTGTCAAGCCGCCAAACCAGTCAGGAATAAACGTTATCTGGTCACCTCTTACGAATTGAAACGCGCTGGCATCGTTAAATTCCAACGTGTCTATATTAATCTGATCTGTCTCGTTCCAGCTCGAAAGAGTAAAGTAATAGCTTACCCAGAGCCTGCGCGTACTTGAATCTGCAGGAAACAGCGGAAAAATCGCTACGGCCCCAAATAGGAACCTTTGGTTGGCGTTAGTAATTGCTATGCTGTTGTCTTCGTAAAAGAATGGACCAATCCCAAAGCCGTCATCAGTAAGAGCGCTGGCAATGGCGCTATCTAATGTCAGGTTAGGATTATCCCAGGAAAATCCCATATTTGCTGCCGCAAGTTCCTCGTCGTTAAATACCCATAATTCTAATTGCAGATTCAATTGATTGGCCTCTGCGTCTGGAGACAATGTCACTAATAATTCTACTGTGTCAGCAATTCCCGGATCCTGCGCCTGCGCTCCGTTCGCAAAAAGTCCCAAGAGGATGATGAAAACAATCAGCGTCCTTGTCATTTTATTCTCCCTATCCCATTACTTGTGAAAACTACTCGTTAGCTGCCAACCAGATTTTCTCACATCATGCGAAGTTAACTGTGAAGTAACTATTTACACCGAAACCTGATAGAAGTACAATTGACTGCCAGGGCAGAATAGTTCGGCTAAATACTCTGTGAATAAATTAGAGCAGGGACACGATTCTGTCAAGCCATTTGACCTAACAGACTCAGTCAGATTGGTAATTCGAGCCTCAAAAAAGTTACTTTTTGGAGGCTGATTTGGCCGCCCGTTTGCGGCCTTTGGCAGTGCGGCGCTTTTTCTTTTTGGACTTTTCTATTTCTTCGCCAAAGATTTTCTGAAGAGTATATGACGAGGGAGCAAAGTCAAGCAGGCATTTTTCGAAAAGTTCATCAACCCGCTCGATAAAAACAAATTTTGTCTTGCGAATGATTTCTTTGGGCAGCTCTCTTAAGTCCTTTTCGTTTTCTTTAGGAAGAGCAATTTCATGAATTCCGGCTCGAAATGCCGCAGAAATTTTTTCTTTTATGCCGCCCACAGGCAAAATTTTCCCGCGCAAAGTTACTTCGCCGGTCATGGCAATATCGTTTCTTATCGGACGCTCTGCCATTACCGAGGCCACCACCATGCAGACTGCCACACCCGCCGAGGGTCCGTCTTTGGGAATTGCTCCTGACGGGAAATGAATGTGAATATCCAAATCACTGAAATCGTTGTGATCAATAGCCAGGACATCTGCTTTGGAACGGACGTAGGAGTGTGCTGCCAGAATTGACTCGCGCATTACTTCACCAAGAGAACCGGTTGTAATGATTTCGCCGTTGCCTTTCATCTTGAGGCCTTCG